>NZ_PTQW01000026.1 GCF_004343725.1 Treponema sp. J25 | reverse complement strand
GGGGTCATGGCAGCGGGTACATTATCTTTTCGCTAATACGGGAAACGAGCCTGGTTTGCGCCAGGCTCGTTCTGCCCATGATGCATCTATTTCTTGAAAATCAGCGGTATGAAGTTCTTAAATCCTTGGTACCAAACAGGGAAGTCATGGGTGCCGCCTTCAAAGCGCTCGTATGAAAAGTTTGTACCGAGCTTGACCTTGTCAAATCCCTCGCTCAGGTCTTTTACGCTCTTTTCGTACGCATCCCACTTGATAAGGAAGTCCTGGTCGCCGCATATGGCATAGAGATAGTTGATGTTGTATGATTCAAAGCCCCTTGCCTTGATTTTATTGTTTAGCTCGGCGGCAGGCGGCATGGGGAAGGAGAAAACTCCAAACCAGCTGATCAAGTCCAATGTCTCCCCAATGCCGATGTTTACTGTCTGCATTCCGCCCATCGAGAGTCCGGCAAGAGCTACGTTATCCCGGCCTTCCGCGATATTATAGTTTGCGCGCATGAACGGAATGAGGTCGTTCCTGAGCTCGCCGCCGAAGGCGTTGAACCCTGCGATGTCCGTTCCTGTACCACTTGCGTAGTTCTTGCTCGCCACACCGTTAACGACGACGAGCACAAACTTCTTGACCTCGCCGGAGTGTATGCCCCGGTCCAGGTATCCCTTGATTTTGCC
This sequence comes from Treponema sp. J25, assembly GCF_004343725.1. Classification (NCBI taxonomy): domain Bacteria; kingdom Pseudomonadati; phylum Spirochaetota; class Spirochaetia; order Treponematales; family Treponemataceae; genus Treponema; species Treponema sp. J25. The sequence goes on along the minus strand of NZ_PTQW01000026.1, from coordinate 4,373 downwards.
ACCGGTCCCTTTGTCTCTGAGGCCCCAGGTATCCTGATTCTGCTGGTACCCGTGCAAGAGGATAAGCAGCGGATACTTTGTGCCCTTGTCAGCCGCGTTATACCCTGCGGGCAGGTATACCCAGGCCGGTTTCTGGTAAATTGTGGTATCGCCACTCACGTAGTCATGCGATGGATAGGTAATACGGACCACTTTTCCCCGGTCGGCTTCCGTAAGACCGTCAGAGGTGGGCGCATCGGGCGGAGTCCCCGGCTTCTTATTGAAGACCACGCTCTTGATGGTAACCTTGAGTTCGTCCTTCTCGTTGTTGCCGCGCTGGTACGCGTTGAATTTTAACGTGAAGCCGATGACATCGTCGTTGTCACAGCTGTTAATGTATTTCTTTACCCAGGCATCATTGATCTTTACGTTCTTCACGATTGTGCCGGACATCCCTTCGCCTTCGTAATCAAAGTACTCGACATCTTCGAAGCCGCTCCAGAAGCCTGTGGCCTCCGGCGTATACAACCTGAAACCGAAACTGGGCTTTTTTGCGCCCGGGGCCCACTTGCCTTCTACAGGAGCGCATTCCACCGTGATATCCACGGAATCATAGTTTGAGATATTGATGACGGATCTATCCGGCTTGATATAGAACACCACACCGCCGCCGGATGCGACCGCGGTTGCAACGTAGCTTACCGAGCCATCTGTATTGAACGTGATGTCTTTTGCCTGGGAGCCGTCGAAAACGGAAGCGGCGTTGAAAACAACTTTGAGCGCATTGCTTGCCGTAGCTTCATTCTTCTTTGGGGTGGATACTGAAGAGCATCCTGCAAAGCAAACACAGGAACACAACAAAAGAATTTTAACCTTTGTCATCTTAACTCCTTTTTTGAGTGCTATAGAGCGTAACGCCCTACCCTTTTAATCGGGAACCATGAGAATTGTAACACTTTTTTAGATATACAACAAGAATAATATTACAAAAAATTCACCGACATTTTTCAGCTATGAGGGGGCGCATGTGATCTACCTATTGGTGAACGGGGGTCTCAAAATGGGCGTAGAAGACGGGGACCGGTGTACACCTTTTAGGTCTTGATGTAGTGACTAAGCCGTTCGCGGTATTCCCCGATAAGCTGGGTAAGACTTTTTCTGTTCCGAGGACTGGGGGAAGGGAGTGTCACAAGGGTCATCGTTTTTTCTAGTCCGGTTCTGTGGTAGCACCGTTGTTGCCGATTCTGGGCCTGAGGGAGGGGGAAATACCCTTCTGCAAGAAGCGCCTTATGGATTATCCGGGCCGCATACAGACTGGTAGCGGCCAACGCTATGGTTTCAGGATGCTGAAAAATAGCCGGCAGGTAGGGGCTGATCCGGGGATTACAGAGATCCCCATCGCTACTTCCACCTTCGCTTTGCACTTCTTCATACACATCGCTAATCCCGAGGCGTAACGCCGCAAGCAAGGCCCGCCGCTCTTCTATGGCCTTACGGTTTTGCCAACCCCTGCTTAAGGAAAAAGCGTGATCTCCTGTCTGTTCTTTATACAACTGGACCAGGATAGCCCAGAATCGATTCTGGACGGAACCGTAAAAATAATCCACGTCCCGATCCCGCTGGAGCGTTCCTGCCGCTTCTCGAATGAGAATCGAAGGAAAGGTGCCGATGATCCAGCAGGGCCGTCCCAGTCCTTCCTGGTAAGCCCCTTGCAGATACCGATGAAAAAGGGTAAACATGAAAAACTCCACCATAGCATGGCCTTTTTTGTGGGGGAGTGTCCAGAGGGACTGTGGTTACTGGAAAGCGGCGGAATTTTTCTCAGAAACTCCAGAGTCCTGAATGGTTCGCTTGCTATCCCATGGACGGTGGTGATGATGCACCTTAGTTTGTCCGGTTACATCTGGCTGGAAGAGGAGGAGGAAGTATGCACCTAGAGGTTGATGCATCGGGAAGAGCTGGTTTTCCTTCGATACAAGCCGCGGTAGACGCGATTCCTGTGGGAACGAACGAACCCGTGTATATCTCCATAAAAAAAGGGGTGTACCGGGAAAAAATTGTCATTGATAAACCTCAGGTTCATTTGATTGGTGAAGACCCCCATACCACGATAGTTCGTTGGGATGATTATGCCAAAAAAACGTTTCCCGATGGAAGGCCCTATCAGACCTTCAATAGTTATACGATTTTTTTCGGGGGAGACTATTGTTCTGCCCGTCATATCACCTTTGAAAACACCGCCGGTCCCGGGGACCAGGTGGGACAGGCTATTGCCGCCTATGTGGATGGAGACGGATGTTATTTTGAGGATTGTCAGTTTATTGGCTGGCAGGATACGCTTTTTACGGGGCCTTTGCCACTAGCTCCCCTGATTCCGGGAAGCTTTACCGGCCCCCGGGAACATGGGCCGCGGCGGGATACCTCTCAGTATTATAGACAATGTACTATCATGGGGGATATCGATTTTATTTTTGGGTCCGCCCTGGCGGTGTTTGATTCCTGCCGCATTATTTCCCGGTGTCGAAAGGAAACGGTGGGATACATTACCGCTCCCTCAACACCCCAGGGCCGAAGGGCCGGGTACATTTTTCTTCGATGTTCCCTTGAAGGAACGGAGAACTTCCCTTCTACCTACTTAGGGAGACCCTGGCGAAACCATGCCCGTTGTGTGTTCCTGGAATGTTCCATGGGGGCCCATATCATGCCCGAGGGGTGGCACAATTGGGATAAAAAGGAAGCTGAAAGGACGGTCGTTTTTGGGGAATATAAAAGTGAAGGCCCCGGTGCCCAGCCGTACCAGCGAGTTCCCTGGTCTTTACAACTGAACTCGTCGGAGGCCTCCTCCTATTACACCATTGCAACGACGGTGCGAACAAAGTGTGCAGGCCCCATCTCCTAAAATAGAGAGGTTTGAAGGTCTGTGTTTTCTAGGGGGAAATATGCGGTGGGGAAGAGCAATCAACCCTGAAGTGGGCGGTAAGAATGCTCTGAAGAGAGGACGAGACAGAAACAAATATATCTACGGCGGGACGGAGACAGCTGGATGAACGATAGGGCGTTTGGACAACTGTTCAATGGGACCATGAAGATACCGGTACGGAAAGAATTGATGGAACTCCGGTATGGGGTTAAAGCGATATGGGAAAGCCTGGACCAAAAGTTTAAAAATCAGGTTGATGGCGGACTCTCAACGTTTGAGAAGGTCTTTGCTGACTATATGGAGTATGACGAGGTGGTGAAGGCAGGCAATCCCGCAAAGTGGCTACATCTTAGCGACCAGGTGGCGGCCCTGAGCACGACCAATGCGAACTGGCGGGTTGACACTGCGGACCGATACAAGGCCCTGTCTGAGATAAGCCCGTTACTGAACGGCGGTAAGAGCCTCAACGAGGAGCAGTACCAGGTTCTGGAACGGTATGACTATGCGGAGAAGGACAAGGACGGCAACTACACGCTAAAACCCGGCGCCGCCGCATCGGTGACGAGCTACCTGAAGGACAACCAGGCGCTGTATGAGTTGATTAAGTATGAAAGAGATGCCCAGAACAGGATTCAAGGCACCGCAGCGTGGGATGCATTAACAGAGCGATTTTATTATAAAAATGGTTTTGTCAATTTGAGCCGAGAGTTTGTACGCTTTATGACCCAGGTTTTGGGTATGGAATGGGGCGGTACGTACGGTCGGGCTGTCGATGCGATGCATTTTAGTTATAAACTTGAAAAATGGAGGTGGTAGTGATGAAAAAGATTGTAGGAATAGTGGTACTAACACTCGTTATTTTATCAGGCTGCGGAAAGGAAAAGACGCCTGTGATTACTAGCGAAGAACAACCCCAGATAGAAAATGAGAATGTAAAGCCTCCAGAGAAAAAGAAGGTATTGCCGGTTTCAAACATCGCGGAACTGGGAGAACGGCAGGAAGCAAAACTCATACCATATTTAAATAAAGTATATTATGCGGGAGGCTATAATAATTCTGATACTAGCGAACGTAATTTTAATGACATCTGGGTTACAGAAGATTTTATTAATTGGTTTAAGTTGACAGACGAAGCATCAATACCATACGGATATTACAAAAGAAGTGCGATAGTAGATGAAAAAATAATAATATTTCACAGTGGAAATTGGAAAGAAGGAGATTCGTTTGTGAGTATAACAAAAGATGGTATGCTTATTAAGGAGTATTACCCTGCATTTAAAGATATAATAAAGGCGGATATAGACCAGTATTACTTCGATAACTTCGATCATCGCCTCTACTACAACCCCTATCTGCGCTGGATAGATAATGAATTGTATCTGCTGGATTGTTACTATGGGCTGTTCAAGGCAGTCGACGGGAAGTTTGAAAATATTTACCGTTCCCGAGATGTGAACTGAGCCCAACTGTC
>NZ_PTQW01000025.1 GCF_004343725.1 Treponema sp. J25 | reverse complement strand
AGGCTTTTTTTATTTCCCACCCCCGGTATAACCGGCCCACTTAGCCAAGATAAGGGGCGGCGAGTGGCCACCTCTGGGTACTGTATCGGTGCCACCTTTACGGTAGGGTCTTTCTAGCTTTTTCTGCTTGTTCCTGTATTTTGTATTGGGTCCAGAAAACAAAAAAGGGCTAGCCTTCAATTTTTGGCCAGCCCGGACACGCATGTCTTAGGATTTTTCTATATTGCGTCCATAAAGCCGGGAGAGTTCCCGTATTTCTCGGGCCAGTTCCTGGGTATACTGATGTTCGAGACTCCTCCATTTCCAATTACAGCCGAGAGTAGAAGGGGTGTTAATCCGGGCTTCTGAACCTAGTCCGAGGTAATCCTGTAGAGGGATGATGCAGAATTTGCTGACCGATGCCATCGCAAGTCTGATAAGGGCCTTCGTAAGATTTTCCGGAGTATATCCAAGATAGCGGTAAATAAAATCGATTTCAGCTTTGCTTGCTTTTTCTATCCATCCCTTAAGGGTATCGTTGTCGTGAGTACCTGTATAGACTACACTATTGGGGTTATACATGTGGGGTAGAAAATCGTTAAGGGTGTTTCCATCCTTCCCGTTTTCATTCGCATCAAAGGCAAATTGAAGGATTTTCATTCCCGGTAACCCAAAAGAGTCCCGCAAGTCTCGGACTTCCTCGGTTATAAACCCTAGGTCTTCTGCGAGAATAGGAATTTCTCCTAAAGTTTCCTTTAGTTTTTTAAAGAATTCATGACCAGGCGCTTTTTCCCATCTACCATGTTCTGCCGTAGGGTTCCCAAAAGGAACTGCCCAATAGGCTTCGAAACCCCGGAAATGGTCGACCCTGAGATAATCGTACAGTCTAAGATTAGCTTGTATTCGCTGTATCCACCAGGCAAAGCCTTCTTCCTTATGTTTTTCCCAGTTATAGAGCGGATTTCCCCATAATTGACCTGTCTTGGAAAAATAATCCGGCGGGACTCCCGCTACGGCAAGGGGTTGACCCTTCTCATCTATCTGAAACAGTTCTCGATGGGCCCATACATCAACTGAATCGGCGGCGACAAAAATAGGAATGTCCCCAATGATACGGATACCCTTGCGGTTTGCATATTCTTTAAGGGTATGCCATTGATCGAAAAAGAAATATTGAATGACTGCCCGAATTTCCATCGATTTTTGATGAGCCGGGTCCGCTTTCCACTGTTGGATCGCCTGGGGGTCCCGAAGAGCAAGTTCTCGAGGCCAGTAGTTTGACCACATGGCTCCGAAACGTCCTTCGTCTTGAGCTTTTTTATCATATACATCCTTAATATCCATAAAAAGGATGTAATCCTCTAACCACCAGGCTTCTTGATCCCTAAAGAGTTTATAGGCCTCCTTTTCCTTTTCTGAAGCTTTTTCCTGGAAAAGCTGAGCCGCTTTGCAAAGTTTGTCAAACTTCCAGGGAATGATAGTTCCATAGTCAATATATTCCTGATTATGAACAGGACAGTCTGCTAAATCTCCTTCGGAAAGATAGCCTTTTTCAATAAGAATATCGAGTCCAATGAGGAGGGGATTCCCTGCAAAGGTAGAAAAGGATGCATAAGGAGAATCCCCATAGCCAGTGGGCCCCAGGGGAAGGACCTGCCAGAGGGTTTGTCCTGCCTTTTCGAGCCAGTCAATGAACCGAAAGGCGTTCTTCCCTATGTCACCAACACCATAGGGACCGGGAAGGGATGTAGGATGCAATAGGATGCCACTTCTTCGAACCATAAATCCTCCATTAAACCGGTTTAGTATAGCAGGAATTGCCATTTAATGCAACCAAAAAGAAATGAAGAAACTTTCCTATCTTATAACTTTTATAACAGGTTATCATTACTTTCACTATAATAAAATTTTCTTTTTAAAAAAAGTCAAAAGTAATATTTTTACGGCCTTTGTCAAATTATTGACTGATATCGATAGCTAAACAAAAAGGGGCTTCTCGAGGAAGCCCCATATCTCATAGTTTTCTTGCCAGCCCTCTCGAGAGTTCTTACCGTTCTGCAATAAGGAGTGTTTTACTATCCAGTTGCAGTTCTAAGTCGGTGGGATTCATAATCCCTCGATCTTTTACCACCTTTAGATGAATGTAATCACTCTTGGGATCAAGAATAACAATGATGTCTAATAATTCGATGTAATCCTTTAAAATAAGGGGAATATTGTTTTTATCATAGACCGGCTCTTCTGTACCCACATTACAGCTATACCAAATCTCAAGTCCCAATTCTTTTGCGAAGGATTTCATCTTTGAAAGATGTTCGATGGTCGTGCGGGAAAAGTCAAAACCATCGATGATAAGCGCATCTGCCGCAAAGCCTCCTTCGATTATCATGGCCCGAAGACTTCGAATGATTTGATCGATCGTTACCCCATCCTGATTGAAATTCATGATAACCCGGTTCTTTACCAGTTCATTTTTGACTTCTACCGGATGTTCAAGGTTCTTCTTACGGGATATTTCGGAAAAGATATCCTCATACCAGGCAAGCACATAATCAGTATGCTGAGTAAACGAGACATGAATAACTTTTTTCCCCTGCATGAGTTTGTCCAGGGCTATCTGTACGAGGACGGAGGTCTTTCCAATTCCTTTGCGCGCCGCAATGATCCCGATCTCTCCCGCCTTAAGCCCCCCGTGGATAGACTTTTCAAAGATCCGGACGGGACTGCGTTGAATGAGTTCCTGTTTGATCATCTAACCTCTCCTTATTTCTGTTGTTCCTTCTTTCGCTTCTCCTCATACTCCTTAATAAGGGTCTCGGAGATGCTGGATGGAACCTTACCGTATTTGAGGAATTCCATGGTAAATTCCGCTTTCCCCTGGGTAAGGGAGCGAAGGACCGTGGAATAACCAAACATTTCACTCAGCGGCACTTCCGCTTCCACCCTACAGTAGGTCCCTTCCTCAGTGGATGAGGTTATTATACCACGACGCTGATTAATTGAGGCAAAAATATTTCCCTGAAATTCGGTGGGTCCTTCGACGGAAACCTTCATGATAGGTTCAAGAATGCAGGGCTTGGCCTTGGCGTATCCTTCCCGGAAGGCACCGATAGCCGCAAGCTGGAAGGCTATATCCGAAGAGTCGACGGGGTGGGACTGACCATCATTAATAACACACCGGACCCCTACAATCGGGAATCCAATGAGGGTCCCCCGTTTCATAGCTTCCCGGAAGCCCTTGTCACAGCTGGGGATAAACTCATTCGGGATGGCTCCCCCTTTAATCATATCTACAAATTCGTAGTCCTTGTCTTCCAGGGGTTCCATATATCCTGCTACCCGACCATACTGACCAGAACCACCGGTCTGTTTTTTATGGGTATAGTTAAACTCGGCCCGCTGGGTAATGGTTTCCCGATAGGCAACCTGGGGCATGCCGGTTTCAACTTCGCACTTGTATTCCCGCCGCATCCGTTCGATATACACTTCCAGGTGCAGTTCTCCCATCCCCTTGATGATGGTCTGGTTCGATTCAGGATCCACATAGGCCTGGAAGGTCGGGTCCTCTTTGGTGAACCGATTGAGGGCCTTGGACATCTGATCGGCCGATTTTTTGTCCTTGGGGGTGATAGCCAGCGAAATGACGGGTTCAGGAACATACATACTCGTCATCGCATAGTTGATGGAGGGTGAACAGAAGGTATCCCCCGAGGCACAATCAATACCGAAGAGGGCCACAATGTCTCCCGGTGCCCCTTCGTTGATATCTTCCATATGGTTTGCGTGCATACGGACCAGCCGTCCCACCTTAAAGCGCTTGCGGGCCCGGCTGTTGTACAGTTCATCTCCTTTTTTGATGGCCCCCTGGTAAATTCGGACATAGGTAAGCTGTCCGTACTGGCCATCTTCAAGCTTAAAGCCGAGGGCCACCGTGGGTAGATTCTCATCGGCCTTAAGCTCTACCTGGGCCTCATTGTTATCAAGGTCGAGGGCATAATTCTTTACTTCCGTCGGATCAGGAAGATACCGGGTTACTCCATCCAGAAGCAACTGCACCCCCTTGTTCTTGTAAGCTGATCCCATCATGACGGGAACAAACTGCTCGGCGATGGTAGCCTTCCGGATAGTAGCATGAATGAGTTCCTCAGGGATTTCTTCACCACCGAGATAGAGTTCTGCCAGTTCATCGTTGAACATGGACAGGGCGTCGAGCAGTTCTTCCCGGTACTTTGCCGCATCAGCCTGAAGGTGGGCAGGAATTTCCGCGTAACGTACCTGGGTCCCCTGGTCTCCGTCAAAGTACACCGCTTTCTGGCTAATAAGGTCTACAAGACCTTCTAGCTTATCCTCGAGCCCAATAGGGATTTGCAGGAGTACCGCATTCAGCCCTAGTTTTTCCCGGAGCTGCATCCGCACTTTAAAGGGGTTCGCCCCGGTGCGGTCGCACTTGTTCACAAAGGCAATGCGAGGTACATGGTACCGTTTCAACTGACGGTCTACCGTAATGGACTGGGACTGGACTCCCCCAACGGCGCACAATACAAGAATAGCCCCATCCAGAACCCGAAGGGAGCGCTCTACTTCGATGGTAAAGTCCACGTGACCGGGAGTATCGATCAGGTTGATAGTGTATCCTTTCCATGTAACCTGGGTTGCCGCAGACTGGATGGTAATACCCCGTTCCCGTTCCAGTTCCATGTGATCCATGGTGGCACCCACACCGTCTTTACCCTTTACTTCGTGAATCGCGTGAATTTTGTTAGTGTAAAACAAAATTCGTTCAGAAAGGGTCGTTTTACCAGAATCGATATGTGCACTGATTCCGATATTCCGCATCTTTGTAATATCGATGCCCATCTCCTTATCTACCTCTCGTCCTTGTTATAGGTTCCCGCACATCCTGGCGGGCTTGGCTTTGCTCAGTATTACTGTGCCCCGGGAAGGGAAATCTGATATGACAGGGCTCCCCTTTTGTTGGTACTGCACTTCCGGTGGCGAAACAAGACTACTTTTGTGCTCGCTTTGATGGAAATGATTCGGAAGCGACTTGTACTTTACTTCCAGTTTGCAGAGTATAGTAATAAATGCAGAGAATTTCAAGGGGTTGCATTGAGACTTTAAAGATGCCCCCCCTTATTTTGAAGATTGAAGAGGAAAGCTACCTTTTGCGCACTCCTTTATACCAGAGAGCGTATACAGAGGATTACCATTTGCTCCTCCACGACAGGGTGGCTTCGTAGGTATTGGTAGGGGAAGTATAGGTCCCCTCAAGGGATAGGGAGAAAGAACGTATCACCGCTGAAAGGGCCAGGGTATACTCACCGGTGACGATTTCGTCGGGGAAGCGGTATCTCCACAAGGTCGTTGCAGAAAACCCTATTCTCTGCCACCGGTAGGCAAGGGTTAGTTTTTCTGAAAGGTCTTTGAATAGGAGGGCGGGGTCCCCACTTACTGGTGAAGAGGATTGCCACCAGGTTTCCAGGGTATTCCGAATTTGAAGATGGGCGAGGGAAGTAACTATTGAAAGGCTATACGTATCCTGGATGATAGTATCCGTGTATACTCTTTTATACGAAAAGGTGCTTTCCTGGGGGACAAAGAAAAAACGTCGGTAGTTATCCCGTACGGTCCCTGAGATTTTTATGGTATGAATAGATAGTGTATCGCTGTTCCCTTCTACTTGAGAAACCAGGGACCATCCAATTTCAGAGAAAGAGAGGGGACTCCCTTTGCTTGGCCGTCTTGGGATGTATCCAAAAAAACTTTGAAGTCGATAGTTCCTACTCTGCAATTCCCCACCTGGACTTCTGTATGCCCCTAGAATACCATCGCCAGCAAGGCGGAGTTCCCAGGGGGCGGGTGCATAGCGGACGGCCCCATGCATATACCAGCCGGTTTCTCCAAAGTAGGTGGACGAATAGGCCAGGGAAAGCCCGCCACTCCCTGCTGTGCCACGATACCACAGGGTTCCCGCCCATACTTCAAACGGATGGGCAGGAAGAAGGGGAACCGCTGAAAACCAGGTTGTAGCCGTAGGGGCTTCTACAGTTCCCCGGTAATATAGCCCTTCTATGGCGAACGTTTGATGCTGAGGCAGCAGAAAGGAGACCCCTGTACCATAGGTCCCCCAGGGAAAATTCTGGGCATCGATGTGAACAAACGAAGTGCCTTCCACAAAAGATCCCAGGGGGACCACGATTTTACCATACCATTCTTCTTTCCCCGAAGAACTTGGGCTTGTGGCAAGGATTGCCGTTGAAGATCTATAAGAGAAAGGACCCGTTAGGTCTTTCCCCATAGGGTTGGTGATACGGCTTTCAAGACCCTGGATGGTGCAGTTGCCAAAAAGAAAGCGGGAACCGGTGGGCCCATGGAACAGTCCTACATTAGGGATGGGGATCGTTACTTCCTGGGGGACTGTCCAATCGGACCAGGTGTAAAAAAAGATCCCCCGACTTAAAAATGAAATGGGGCGAATCTGCGTAGCAAGATCAAACTGTTGCTGCATCGTCCCGTTGGTGGTTATGGCCCCCCTACTTTTTACATGAAAATCAATAAAAGGACTGGCCTCCTGAATGGTGGTGGCCTTTCCCTTTGGCGCCGCTGGGTGGGCCTTTGTTGGCTTGGGAGATACCGCATATGCGTACAAGCAGCCCCCTATCCAGAGGGATAGCATGAAAATTACCCGCCGTTCCTGCATACCCAAATATAGAAAGAAAATCTCCCCTGTGCTTGAGAAACGGCGGATTACTCTACTTGTATTCTGGAAAGGTGCTTAGCGTTTTACCGTAACACTGCTAATGTAGCTTTCCGCAAAGCCATCGAGGGAATGAATAAGCTTAAGCCAGTATTCCGCTTCGGTTTTTGAAGTATAGGGGCCTACCCTCACCCGGTAATAGGTGGTATTGTCTACCGTTTTTACCTCGATAAAAGATTTTATACCCCTCTGAGCTAAGGATGACCGTACACCTTCGGCCCTTGTTTTGGACGTAAAGGCCCCCGTCTGGATCCAGTAGTCCGTATACGTGCGGGGTGCAGTACGAACGGTCTCTTTTGGTGCCGACGCGGTGCTGTTGCTTGTTCCCTTTGGGACTGTGGGAGTACCGGTGGTGGTAGATCGGCTGCCTTCGCTGGGTCCAGCGGTTAGGGCAGAGGCGCTTCCCGCACCCCCTAAGGTCTGTTTTTGCTCAACCTGTCTTTCCCCCGTGGTCGTTTCGGTGTTTATGGAAGGGGCGGGCGCATTTTTCCCTGGCACCTCTATGGTAAGAGAAGAGCCCTGTGGGGTGGTTGTAGAAACCACAGGCCGACTCCCTGTCACCGTATTATCCCCATAAATGATGATTACATCGCCCCGACTTTGCGTAATGCTCTGAGGGGTCGACGGAATAGTCTGGATCGATTGAGGGTTCTTTACCCATTCTCCGGGATTGACCGGCGGAATTCCTTCTGGTTTTGTGGAAGAAGACTGGGGTGTTTCACTGGTTGCGCCGGGGGTAGTGGAAGTCCCAGGAGAAACAGTTCCTTCTGAACCAGGCTTTAGGCTTTCTGCAGAAATCAGTTGATTTCCCTCTGTAGACGCATATGCCGTCGTTGTTGATTTCTTAGGTAAAAAGACGAGGAGAGATACCCCAATTACCAGGACCAGGAAGATACCGACGATGATGACCGCCAGGTACAGTTTCTTGTTTTCCATCTTATACGATCCCCTCCCGTACAAGGATTCTCTCAATCCGGCGTTCTAATTTATAGGGCCCTTGTTTCTTCCACCCTATTCCCGGATTTGGTACAACATATATATCGGTATTTTTGTTTTTATATTGAGTAAAGAATGTTCTCTGCTGCCATATCCGGAGCAAGGCCTGTCGGAGAGAGAGGTGGTCCCTTCGGATGCCCCGAAGCAGCCGAACCGGCCAGGGGGCGGTGACAAGAATGATGAAGGCCAGCTTATCAAACACAATGGATCGATGTAACAGGGCCGCATTGATCACCAGAGGGTGCTCCCGGTGCTGCTCGATCCATTCCAGGGTAAGTGCATTTGCCCGGGGGTGGACGATAGCTTCCAGGGTCCGCAGTTTTTCTGGATCCCCAAAAACGATGCGTCCCAGTTCCTTTCGATTTAGCATACCTGTTGCATCAAGTATGGCGGGGCCAAAAAGGTGGACGATCCGTTCTTTTTCTTGATCGAGAGCCCGGTGCCCGAGGCGATCTACGTCAAGGACCAGAAGCCCCCGCTTCTCGAGAATCCGGGCCACGTAGTTTTTCCCCGCACAGTAGGGCCCTGTAAGGCCGATAAGAAAAGGCGAGGGACGGCCTTGTTTCCCCTCACTGCGAAGAGGCGAAACACCTTCCAGGGATGGTACGCCCATGTCAGTGAAAGTCCCCCCAGCGTTCACCGATTTCTACTTCTACCCGGAGGGGCACCTTCAGCACATAGGCCCCTTCCATTTCGCTTTTTACTAGCTGGGCCACCTCTTCTGCCCTGGAGCGGGGGCATTCCAGAATAAGTTCATCATGGACCTGCAATAACAGACGGGCCTCGAGGGCTTGTTCGTTCAGGGCCTTTTGCAGCCGGATCATGGCGAGTTTTACAATATCTGCCGCAGAACCCTGAATAGGGGTGTTAATGGCAATCCGTTCGGCCGCGGCCTTTTCGGTTTTGTTCCGGGAAGTAATCGTAGGAATAAAGCGCTTTCTCCCCAGGAGGGTGGTGACATAGCCGGTTTTTTCCGCTTCTTCAATGGTACGGTGGATAAAATCTTGAATGCCCCGATAGGTGGCGAAATAAAGATTGATAAAGTCCTGGGCCTCACCGCGGCCGATGCCTAACTCACTGGAAAGGCGAAAGGCGCTCATCCCATACATGATACCAAAATTGATGGTTTTGGCGATTCGCCGCTGGTCGCTCTGGACCGCATCTTCTGGCACACCAAAAAGGAGGGCCGCCGTGCGACGATGCACGTCTTCTCCGCGCCGAAAGGCCTCACACAGAGCGGGGTCTTCCGAGAGGTGGGCCAGGATTACCAGTTCAATCTGACTGTAGTCGGCGGAAATAAGAACCTGCCCCGGTTCGGCCACAAAGGCCTGGCGAATGCGCCGGCCCTCTTCGTCCCGGATGGGGATGTTCTGCAAATTGGGGTCCCTGCTCGAAAGGCGGCCCGTGGCGGTACCGGTTTGAATAAAATGGGTGTGCAGCCTGCCATCCCTCCCTACCTGGTCAGCGAGGGTATCTACATACGTAGATTTAAGTTTTGAAAGGGTCCGATACCGAAGAATGTAGGCAGGAACGGGATCTTCCCGGGCCAATTCCTGAAGGACCTCCACATCGGTGGAAAAGCCCGTCTTGGTTTTCTTGGTGGCCTGGAGCTTCCGTTCTACAAAGAGCACTTCCTGTAATTGTTTGGTGCTGGAGATGTTGAAAGGATGCCCTACCAGGCGATATACCTCTTGTTCCAGCGAGGCTAGCTGCTGATCCAGTTCCTTCCCGTATTCCCGAAGAATCCGGGGGTCTATGCGGATCCCTACCCGTTCCATTTCCGCAAGAATGGGAAGCAAGGGCATCTCCAGATCTGTGAAGAGGCCTAGCTGCCCCGCTTCGTTCAGTTTTTCGTAGAAAAGGCGGTAGAGTCTGAGGGCGTAATCCGCATCCTCTGCCGAATAGCGACAGGCCATGTCCAGGGGCACCTCGTTAAAAGCGGCTCCTTTGGGGACCACCGTATCATACGCGAGACTCGGGAGCCCCAAATGCTGGGCCACTATACCATCCATGGAATAGTTCCCCCGGTCGGGATCTAAGAGCCAGGCGGCTACCATGGTGTCCCAAATACGGGCCTTCCAGGGAGCACAGCCCCAGGTGCGGGAAACCTGGTAATCGAATTTCGCATTATGGGCCACGATGACCATGCGGGGATCCTGCAGGACCTCTTCCAGAAGAGCCCGTCCCTTCGGTGGATCGAGGAATGGAGAGCCCACGCCATGGGACATGAGGGGTACGTAGTAGGCTTCTCCGGGCATCAGGGCAAAGGAAAAACCGACGGGACAGGTGGTAAGGGCTTCTAAGGAGGTTGTTTCAAAGTCCAGAGCGAGGAGGCGCTGTTCCCGGGCCTTTCTGAAAAGAGCCTCGAGTTCCGGTGCTTCTAGAATACACTGATAGGAGGGTGTTGTTGCGCTCTGGGCCTTTTCCTGCTTATCTGTCAGGGTGCCCCTGTCGGATATCTGAATCTCTTCTCCCTTTGTTGGATGTGTCCCCTCAAGTTTTCCTTCCGCCGACTCTTCCGCTTGAGAGGTATCCGCCGGAACTTCTTCGAAGAGGAACGCCTGGCCCGCTGTTTCCCTGGCAGGCCCTGTGCCTTGCTTCTTGCCTGCAGGAAGGGATGGGGCAGGGCTTGGACACAACTCGGGCTGAGCTTGGGAAACAGGGGAGGGCTCTTTCTCTGTGGAACTCCGTTCCAGAAATGCGGCGGCCACCTGGCGGAGTCCCTGCCGCTTAAGGTATTCACCGGCCTCCCTGAAGTGAAGGGGCGGAAGACGGAGTTCCCCTTCAATATCCTGTACAGGGAGGGGCACCTGGGTAACGAGTTGAATAAGTTCCCGGGAAAAGTAGGCCATTTCTCGGCCCTCGATAAGTTTTTTCTGAAGGGCCCCTTCAATTTCATCTATGTGGGCATAGAGATTGTCCAGGCTGTGGTATTCTTGTATGAGTTTGATAGCTGTTTTATCGCCAATGCCCTTTACCCCGGGGACGTTATCAGAACTGTCGCCCGTAAGGGCTAAGAGGTCCAGAATTTGCCCGGGATGGGCCGCCCATTCTGCGGCTACTTCCTGTGGGCCTACCACCTGCACGGCGATGCTGCCGCTAGTGCCTGCCGTCTTGGCTGGACGAAGTTGGAAGACCCCTTCACCTACCATCTGTAAAAGGTCCTTGTCGCTCGAAATGAAGTAGCAGGATCGCCCTTCCTTTTTGCACCGTTCCGCCAGGGTAGCGATGATGTCGTCCGCTTCATACCGTTCCACCTGGAGGATGGGAATGCCCAAGGTTGCTAAGAACTCTTTAACCAGCGGCACCTGGGCGTGGAGATCCTGGGGGGCCTTTTGTCGGGTAGCCTTGTACTCCGGATATCGTTCGTGCCGAAAGGTGGCCACCGGAGAATCGAACACCACCGCCATGTGCTGGGGGATAATCGCAGGGGTTGTTCCCGTTGCTTTTGGGGATGGCGCTGTAACTTTTGTGGATGGTTCCGTGGTCTTACTGGGGGAAGCCCCTTCACTGAACACACCTGCACTCCGGGAGGGATCTCCGGAGTGCAACGGAAAACCTTCGGTCAGGATCTGGTAGACAAACCGGGAAAGGCCATGAAGGGCCGAGATGTTTTCTCCCCGGTTATTCCGCAGGGGACGACTGATGAAGGCAAAGTAGAATCGATAGATAAGCCCGTATGCGTCAAGCAATAACAGCGGGTCCTTAGTAGTACTCATCCTCGTATATCAATTAAAGAAGCTGAATCACTATCCCCAAAAAGGGATTTTCTTTTTGCAAAGGGGTTAGCCCGCAGGGCTTTTATCTCCTGCCGGAGTTCTTCCATCCGTCGGGAAAGGAGCTCTCGGTTTTGCTCTGACCGCTGGATCGCTTCCTGTTTTAGGTGCTCCAGGGCCTCTTTAAGGGGGGGGATTTCCTCTTCCCGGTCGGGATAACAGGAGCGATACATCACTTCCAGGGGATCGATAACCTTTTGGATCGCAAAAATTTCCCCCACAATTTTTTCTTCTAGTTCTACGTGACTTAAAAGGGCCTCCGTATCGCCCCGTTCAATGGTATCTCGCTGTTTATCTAACACTTCCAGGTATTGCTGGAAGCGATTGCGCTGTTCTACCAGGAGTTCCCGGAACCGCTTAAGTATGGCTACCCGTTGGGCCAGTTCCTCTTCTGAGAGTTCCGTCTGTATTTTCCTGGGTGCGCTCTGGTTCATGTCTCCTACAGCCCTTACCCCGCGATATTAATACCTGTGGTGGAACGGCCCAGACCTTCAGTTTCTGCCTTACTTACGATTTCCTGCCAGGCCCCACGCAATTCATTCATCATATCCCGTACCGCCCGGACCCGCTCTTCGTCCTTTGCTAAATTTGCCTCCAGAAGTTCCCGGTTAAACCAGGTATACAGGGAAAAAAGATTTCGGGCGATCTCGCCACCCTGTTCAAAGTCCAGGGATACCATGAGCTCCGTAATGATATCCCGGGCTTTGATGATGGCCTTATTGATGTGCTCTATTTTGGAAGGATCTTTTTTGGTGGCACTGTGGTATTGATGCAACAATTCCTGGCCCCGGTCTAATTGCTTGATCGCCTCGTCGTACAACATCACCACAATTTTACCGGGACTTGCGGTACGTACTCTCGTTTCTTTGTATGCGGAGAGTGCATTTTGATATGCCACGTCTTTTCTCCTCCTCTCGTACTGTCCCCGAACTAGGGACCGCTTTTTTATCACTAGGACAGGATGGGGTTTCTGTGCAAGAGGGCTTCCCCCCGGGGCCCTCGTCCTGAAGGCCCCTAAAATCCCATGGGACCTTTCCTCATTAGGAAGATCCTCCGGCCCCCTCAAACTCCCCCGTCTCTTTCCGTTTACAGTATCGTCTGTCTTTCCTTTAGGATAAACCGTTTTTTGGAAAAAAGCGAGTCTTTCCCTGGATCCTTTTAAAAGAAAAGTTCCACCGCTCCCCGGGACCGAATAAAGAGCGGCCGGACAGCTCCTTCGCCAAAGTACCGTTCCATCCATCTGATATAGGCTTCCTGAGCATTGGTGGGCACATAGGCCTGAATAGTTCCCGCAAACCCACCGCCATGGACCCGACAGGCTCCTCGCAAATTATGGGTTTTAAAGAATTCCTGGGTAAGCCCTAAAGCCAGGGCAATACCCTGTTCTTCTGGATGGTGGGGGGTGCTGATGTTTTGTAGGAGTTCCCAGGAACTGGTGCCTGACTCGCGGACCAGTTCTAGATACCGATGGAAAACCTGTTGTTTTTCTGTGGGGTCGGCCATATCGGCCATCCGTTCAAGGGTGCTGTACATTTCCTGAACCCGATCGTTCTCATCGAAAAAGTGAAGGGCCCGAAGGATAGCCCGATCCCCCACTGCTTGGCGCAGTTTGGGAAGGTGTTCCAGGAACAGGGCCCGATCCAGCTCCCGCAACACGGATTTCCCAAAGAACTGGGCCACCGCTTTCATCTCCTGGGGTACGGCGGCATAGTCGGCGGTTAGATCCGCATGGCTTCCCCCCGTGTTTACTACACACAGGGTGTATCCCACATCGGCAAGGTTAAAATTGATACCCCGAACCACAGGGTTTGTCGGATCTTTAAAGTCGATGGCTACCGCTCCACCATGGGCGCAGGCAACCTGGTCCATCAGCCCACAGGGTTTACCAAAGTAGATGTTTTCGGCCCGCTGTCCTATCTGGGCAATTTCTACCGGTCCAAAACGGCCATCGGCGTATAATCCATTAAAGATAGTTCCAAATAAGACTTCCACTGCCGCAGAAGAAGAAAGCCCCGAACCAGAAAGAACTGTGGAAGCCGCATTGGCGGTAAAACCGCGGAGATTAAGCCCCCGTCGCTTGAATTCTTCGGCAATACCCCGGAGCAGGGCCTCCGTGGTCCCCTCCTCTTCGGGGCGCATGGTGGTATCCGCAATATCCACGAGGACATCGGGATAGCCGGTGGACCGGAAGATGACCCGCGTATCATCCCGGGGAACCACAAAGGCCACCGCATCCAGTTGAATACTGGCAGCCAGTACCTGTCCCTGATTGTGATCTGTGTGATTACCTCCCAGTTCGGTTCTCCCCGCGGCGGTAAACACATGGACATCACCACTGGCTATTTCAGGAAAGGCCTGGATACTCTGCTGCAAGAGGGTGGTATATCGATTCACGGCCCGATCGACTTCATCTTCCCCATAGAGTTCTGTGAAGAGCTGGCGGGCCTTTTCACCGGTAAATTGACGAAGTAATTCCTGGGCTTTCATTGATGGGTCTCCTCAACTTGCTGTTCCATGTAGTGTTGTTCCGAAAGGTTCCGCAATCGCTCTGCCGCTGCTTCAGGGGTAATATCCCGCTGGGGCATGGCAAGCAGTTCAAAACCAACCATGAATTTGCGTACCGTGGCACTGCGAAGGAGTGGCGGGAAATAGTGTACATGGAAATGCCACGATGCTTCCTGAAGAGCTGGTTCTATGGGACCTTCCGCAGTTACCGCCTTAGTTGGTTTTTGATGGAACCCCATCGAATAGGGGAAGTTGGTAAGGAAAAGATTATCATAGCGAGTCCCCATCCGCTTGAGGGCATCTCCAAAATCATGAATTTCCTGGTCCGTGAACTGGTTAATGGCTGCCATGTGCCGCTTTGGCAGGATCATTACTTCGTAAGGCCAGACTGCCCAGAAAGGTACAAGGGCTACAAAGGAGGGGTTTTCAAAAATGATGCGTTCTTGCTTTTGTAGTTCTAACTGGAGGTAATCGCACAACAGACAGTGGGCCTTTTCTTTTTGATAAGAGCGCTGCATGCGATCTTCCCGGGCAGGTAAATCCGGTAGATGTTCGGTGGCCCAAATCTGTCCATGGGGATGGGGATTGGAACAGCCCATGATGGATCCCCGATTCTCAAAGATCTGTACATACGAAATGTAGGGCTCCGCGCCTAAGGCTTCGTATCGTTCTTTCCATACCCGAATTACCTTTTCTATTTGTTCTACCGGCATCCGGGGAAGGGTAAGGTCGTGACGGGGAGAAAAACAAAGAACCTCACATCGTCCCCGTTCGGTACGGGCCGTAAGAAGACCACCCCCTTCCTCGAGGGATTCCAAAGGGACCTCCGGCAAAAGGGCCGCAAAATCATTGGGAAATACGAAGACATCCTGGTATACGGGATTTTTTACTCCCCCCGCCCGTTCATTCCCGGGGCAAAGATAACAGGTTGGATCATAGGTTGGTTGGGTGTCTATAGTAGGTTTTTCCACCTGTCCCTGCCAGGGCCGTTTGGTTCGATGGGGTGACACCAGAACCCATTCCCCTGCAAGAGGGTTATAACGACGCTGTGGATAATCCGCCAAATGCATATATAACTCCCCGACGTAGAAGATAGCTGGAGCATAGCCTACTTTAGCCTTTCTCTCAAGTGACAGGGCCCCGCTTTTTTTGTATGATAGCTAGCCATGTGGGATTATTTTTCACCGAAAGATCTCCAGTGGTACGTATGGTTTTTAAATGGGGCCTATGCGGGAATCAGAAAAAACGGGGAAGAATGGCGCATCATTCAGCGGCCCTGTCGATTCGAAGACCTGGTAGAAGAAGCCTATGGCCCCGAGGAACGGCCCTCCTGTGAGGAAGAAAACCTCGCCTTCGGGGTTGGTCCGGCCCGTCAAATCCGATTGGTACCCAGTTTTAGCCAGATTCCTTACCTTGTGTTGGTGCGCAACGAGGTCCGTATTCTTCCGGGCGCAGAAGCCCAGTTTATGGTAGCGGTTCCTCCGGTGTTTCAGTTCCAGGATGAGGACGCCCATGTGCTCTACGAGTTCTTGCCCTTTTCTCTTTCGTATTCCTGGTTCGGGGATAAAACAGCGGGGACCCTGTGTCTGTCCCTCCCTATTGCTCTGGACCCCCATTGTAAGGGGGAGAGCACTAAAGAAGGATCTCAGAGCGATGAGTCAAACAAATGGACCCGGGCGGCTTCTCTTATTCAGTGTGATATCAAGGTCCGCAATGCCACCCGGACGGTACTGAATATTAAACGACTCGCTATCTACACTGATCTCATGAATATCTACTATAAAGATGGGCAGTTGTATTCTGATTCTATCATTATTGATGGTACTCCCGAGGGGGAACTGCGCATGCGGATTGATGAGACTAAAAAACGTTCGTATAAGAAGATTTTTACTGCCGCAAAGACCGGGTTGAGCGAAATTCTTATTCGCCGGGGTGTTGGATTCCTTAAGTCTATCACCGGTTTATACGAATAGGAGGGCTCATGCAAAATATTGGTGGGTTTTTAAGTGATATAATGACTGATGTGGCGACATTCTTTTCTCCTGATTTTTACAAAAGACTTCTCATAGCCCTGGGAGCCTTTGTCTTTGTTATTCTTATCTTTGGGATTATTCAGGTTATTGTTGCGCGGGTTACAAAAAAATATTTAGCCGAACAGCAGCATTTTCTCTTAAAGAAGATAGTGCGGTATACGGGGTATGTCATTGCCTTTATGACCCTTTTCAAAAGTTTGGGGATTGACCTCTCGGCCCTGTTGGGAGCGGCGGGAATTGCGGGAATTGCCATCGGTTTTGCCGCCCAGACTTCGGTATCTAATGTAATTTCCGGCCTTTTCCTTATTTCGGAAAAACCCTTTCAGCTTGGAGATGTGATTCAGGTGGGGGATGTGTCGGGAACGGTCTATTCCATCGATTTCCTTTCCGTAAAAATTCAAACCTTTGATAATCGGTTTGTCCGGATTCCCAATGAAACCCTTATAAAAACTAATGTGGTAAATATCACCCGATTCCCGATTCGAAGGCTCGATGTATGGGTGAGCGTGGCCTATACGAGCGACCTTGAGCGGGTTCGCTCTTTACTCCTTGATGTGGCCGCAAAAAACATTTATGTGCTGGATAATCCGGAACCCCTCATTGTATTTGAAAAATTTGAAGCCTCAGGAATCACTATTCTTGTAGGACTCTGGTTTGAAAAATCAAACTACCTGGCCCTTAAGAATTCGATTATGAAGGATATCCATACCCGATTTAGAGAAGAAGGAATCGAAATCCCCTATCCTAAGATGGATGTGTTTCTTAAAACCTCAGTATAAAAAGGGGAATTCAATCTTTAGGGATAAAGGGATCGGAGGAAGATAAAAGGAGCGGGAACCGTCTCTTGCCTGTTGGCGCATGGGAATGAGGGGTGGTAGGGGGCTAGAATTGAGGTAAATAATATTGCCCCTAGACGGCAAGCTAGAGGAGAGGTTATATTTATACCAGGAGAAGATACATGCCGAAGATATCAAAACCAAATCCTAAGAGAAAAAAAACAGGGGCGCCGTCTCCTTTTAATCATCTCTTCCCGGGCCCCGGAAATGGGAATGGGCCCCTTGGAAACTGGCAATGGCGTTTTTCCCTGGTCTACGTGGTAATCCTGGTAGTGTTGATGAGTCTTTTTAACTATGTGTTTCTAAGTAATGTGAATCCTACCATCGATTTTTCTGAATTTAAGGCAAAGATTGCTTCTGGTGAGATTAAGCGAGTTGAACTCGATTCTTCATATTATACGGGCTATACCACCAATAAAAAAGAGACTCCAGACCCCATTACCCGCCGCTATTCGGTTCCCCAGAAGGCCTACAGAACGGTTCCTATCTATGACCCCGATTTAATTAAATTGATGGATGAAAAGGGGGTAAGCTACTACGCGGTCTCAAAAGAAGGCAGTGCGGTGCTTGATTTTATTTTTAGCTGGCTGCTCCCCTTCGCATTTTTCTTTTTTATCTGGCGCCTTATTCTTCGCCGGGTAGGGAATATGGGAAGTAATGTCCTATCTATCGGCCAGAATCGGGCGGTTATCGTGGCCGAAGGGGATGTGGTTACCCGTTTTAGCGATGTGGCCGGGGTGGATGAAGCAAAGGAAGAACTTATGGAAGTGGTAGACTTCCTGCGGAATCCCCGAAAGTACACCGAAATTGGGGGCAAAATCCCCAAGGGGGTGCTGCTGGTGGGGCCTCCCGGCACAGGGAAGACCCTTCTTGCCCGGGCCGTCGCCGGAGAAGCGGGGGTCCCCTTTTTCCGGATGAGCGGTGCTGATTTTGTGGAGATGTTTGTTGGTGTTGGGGCCGCCCGCGTGCGGGACCTGTTTAAACAGGCCCGGGAAAAGGCTCCCTGTATCATCTTTATAGATGAGCTTGATGCGATTGGTAAAAGCCGTATCACCGGTGCCATTGGGGGCAACGACGAACGGGAACAAACCCTGAATCAACTCCTGGTGGAGATGGACGGCTTTGATGCCACGAGCGGTCTTATCATCCTGGCTGCTACGAACCGACCCGATGTGCTCGATCCGGCCCTGCTCCGGCCCGGCCGCTTTGACCGGCAGGTGTTGGTTGATAAACCGGATCTGGCTGGGCGGGAGGCGATTCTTCGTATCCACACGAGAAACGTGAAACTTGCTCCCACGGTAGATCTTTCCCGGGTGGCCCGTAAAACCTCGGGTTTTGCCGGCGCGGACCTGGCGAACATTGTGAATGAAGCGGCCCTCCTTGCGGTCCGGGCCGGAAGGAAACAGGTGGAACAGCAGGATTTTGATGAGGCTATCGAAAAGGTCGTTGCGGGGCTCCAGAAGAAAAATCGGGCTATTTCTGAGTCGGAACGGAAAATTGTAGCCTACCATGAAACCGGCCATGCCCTGGTGGCGGCCTTCACGCCAGGATCCGATCCGGTCCAGAAGATTTCCATCGTTCCCCGGGGATACGGTGCCCTGGGGTATACCCTGCAGCTCCCGTTAGAAGACCGCTACCTTATGACCGAGGAAGAACTGCTAGGTAAGATTGATGTCCTTTTGGGTGGCCGGGCCGCGGAAGAGGTGGTGTTTGGGAAAATTTCTACCGGCGCTGCCAACGATCTTACCCGGGCCACGGATATTGCCCGTCGGATGATCACCGATTATGGGATGAGCCCTCGCTTCAGGAACGTAGCTCTCACTCAGCGGGGGGCGAGTATGCTCCAGGGTTCCCTTTCGGAACCGCTCCTTCATCGGGAGTATTCCGAATCGACCCAGCAGTATATTGACGAAGAAATCGCCCGCATTGTGAACGAACGCTATACCGCAGTTAAGGGGCTCTTAGTGGAAAAACGGCCCCTCTTAGAAAAAATAGCCGAACACCTATTAGAAAAGGAAACCCTGGAAGAGCAGGAGTTTAAAGAACTGGTAGGGGCAGCGGTCTCGTAAAAATGTGGGGCTGAAAAGTAAGAGATGAATATACCGGGGGCTCAAAGGGGCCCTCTTTTTTTTACGGTACCTAAAAAGAATGATTCCCTGGAATATGGGGCTGCTTGCTTTCTTATTGACGAGGGGAGTAAGCCGTTTTATGCTGTAGGTATGATCCTATCAAAAGAGGCCCGAAAAGAGGGGGAAGCCCGCTTCTCCCGTTTCAGACGGTCCGTGGAGATTGAGGTCTTTTCTCATACCTACGAAGATGGAATATGTCGAAACGTTCGGTGTTTGATAGAAGAACTGGCAGAATTAAGTACCCGTCTTTCTGTGCAAATCCATGACAGCGCCCAGAGCCTTGATCTTATGCGAAAATATCGGATTGATACTCTGCCCGTTACGGTACTTCATAGCCGGGATATGCCAGAACTTCGCATGTATGGCCTTCCCCTGGTGTATGGATATGAACCCTTCCTTGATGTGCTTGCCCTCTACGGAGGAGCGAATGAGAGTCCTATTGAAGGAAATACAAAATTAAAAGAGACCCTTATGGCGAAGGACGAGAGGACAGGTGTTTTCCCCCTCAATTTATTGCTTTCTCGGTATAATCCGTTATGTAAGGATGCCATCCACTGGTTTTTAAATCTTGTTATTACCGAATTCTCCCTTCCAGCAGGTAAAAAGGCCGTTCCATCTATCCGTTTTGTAGAAGAAGAACCCCAGTGGTTTTCTCTCTTGCCAAAAAAAGAACTTCCTTGTATAAACAGTAGCTCCCGCTATCTTTTTTGGCCCTTTAAGGTGGAAGACCTCTCAGGATTTTTTGATGATCCTTCTGAGAGAGGCTAGGGCAATGGTCTCTCTTAGAAAAAGAGAAAGGCGAGGTACGCTCTAAGCAGAAGGATAAGATTGAGAACGTGTTCCAGGGGGCAAAGGTTAACAAAATGAGGGAAAGGTATGTTGTCGAGTAAACAACGGAGTTATTTATCAGGCCTTGCTTCGGTGCAAAAGGCGGTGATATTAGTGGGGAAAGAGGGTGTTTCGGAACCCCTGTATCGAGCTTTTGAGCAAGCCCTTGAAGATCATGAACTGGTAAAAGTGCGTTTTATCGCTTTTAAAGAAGAGCGCAGGGACTTGGCGGCGCAACTTGCTTCCCAGAGCAAAGCCGAATTGGTGCGACTCATAGGAAACACCGCAATCTTTTATCGGCCCTCGGAAAAACCAGAGATAGAGCATATTGTTCTTCCTCATTCTTAAAGGTAACTATAGTAAAGCTTTTGTAAATTGGAGCGCCCCTATCCCATGTCTTAATAGGAACAGTCTTTCTTTAAATACCATAACAGTTCTCTAATCCTTTCGCATACCAAAAAGTGGTAGATATGGGCTTGCGTTTTAGCTTTGATACAGGTACTATAGGCAAGAGAGGTTTTATGCAAAAGAGATGTTGTTTTGCGCTGATGATAGCTTTTTCCGTTAGTTTCCTCATGGCTCCTGCAGCCCAGGAGATTGTGACGGCAGATAAATTCCTTGCTCAGGTTGGGGATGTCTATAATAGTATAAAAGATTATCAGGCCCGATTAAAAATTAGTTCTGGGAAAAATGACATGGAAGGTACCATTATATATCGGGCTCCTAATCTTATACGGATGGATTTTTCTGTTCCCCAGGAGCAGGTGATTGTATATAACGGAGAGGTCCTGATGGTGTATCTCCCGGAATACCGGGCGATACTTCGTCAGGAGGTTGCAGGGGAATCTAAAAGTACGGGAGCTACCTTTGCTTCTTCTCAGGGGCTTGTGCTGTTGCGAAGAAATTACCTTCCTGCATATCAGACAGGACCTGATCCCGTGCCCCTTGATGATAAAAACCCAACGCCGGTGGTAAAACTGGTGCTTACCCGCCGCAATGTTTCTGAGGGGTTCCGGGAAATCCGGCTTAGTGTTGAACCTCAGAGTAAATTGATATATCGAATTGAAGCCCGGACAGTGGCGGACGAACTTATTATTTTTAATTTTTCTAATATTGTGTTAAATCAGGGTATCCCGGAAGGTCGCTTTGCCTATGATGCTCCTGCTTCGGCGAATGTGTATAATAATTTCTTGTTTAAAAGTAGTAATTAGGGAAGCGGCTGGGTACTCTATTAATTGGGGATATAAAGGGGCCCTTTTTGTCCCTTAAAAAATAAAAGTGTTACTAAAAAGCCGGTATGTTTAATTCTGAAGGTTACCGGTTGCAAGGAGGATCCCTGTGGAATCTCTGGGTGAAAAGCTACGAAAAGCCCGGGAGAATTTGGGCTTAAGTTATGAGGATGTATATCGGGACACTAATATTTCCATCCGGTATCTGGAAGCGTTAGAGAAGGAAGAATTCAGTCAGTTTCCAGGTGAGCCTTATTTGTTAGGTTTTTTGCGTAACTATGGGGAGTATCTTGGTTTGAACGCTCAGGAACTTCTGTCCCAGTATCGGAGCATGAAGCTTCAGGAGCAGCCGGTCCCCATAGAACAGTTGTTAAAGAATCCTGAGCCTTCTCATCATTGGCCCATGATAGGTGTTGGCCTTTTAGTACTTGCCCTTGTAGCTGGGGGGGTATTGGGCTGGTTCTTTTTAATAAAAGGGCCTTCTGGAACTACGGAGAATGCTCCTCCTCGAAAAGCCACAGAGTATACCCTTACAGGGGGGATACTGAAAAAGCGATTGTATCCTGGAGATAGTCTTTTAGTTACCATAGCAAAAGATACCTATAAAGTAGAACTCCTGACGATAGATGAACAAGTACATCTTTCTACCGCTTCAGGAGAAGTGGTGGTCAATTTGGGCCAGGAGATTGGCATCGATCTTAACAACGATGGGACTAAGGACCTCCAGATTTATGTGGAGGACCTCGTGAAAAACAAACCAGAACGGGGAACGGCTCTTCGTTTTGAATACCGGGCTCTTACTCAAGAAGAAACTCAAAACCTTGGAACGAACCCCGCTTCTCCCGGAAATACGGCGGCGGCTCAGCCCGCAGAAACGGTCGTGTCTGGCTCTGAGATGGGGGGAACGGGGGGAACACCGGGAGCTTCTGCGATTGGTCCGAATATTCTCTCTTCTCCTAACCCCTATCCTTTCACTCTTCAGGTGACGTTTAAGGGATCCTGCCTTTTTCGGTGGGAAGCGGATAGAAAAGAACGAAATGAGCAATACTTTCAGAAGGCGGATATTTTGAATATCCAGGCCCAGAATGGGATACGGTTGTGGATCTCCAATGCGACGGCGGCTAAACTGCAAGTCATAGGTGGGGGAAAAACGGTTGATGTGGAAATCGGCAATCCCGGTGAAGTTGTGGTTACTGATATAAAGTGGATTAAAGATGATGAGGGCCGGTACCGCCTTGTACCAGTGCGATTAGATTAGTTCGACATGATCAACCACCGTTCGTTTTATCTTGATCCTCATGGGTGTGCGAAAAATCAGGTTGATGGGGAAGTGTTGATGGCCTATCTCCTGTCTGCAGGGTGGCAGGCGGTAGGCGCGCCGGAAGATGCGGACCTTATTGTGGTGAATTCCTGTGGATTTATTCAGAGTGCCAAAGAAGAGTCCATAGAAGCCGTTATGGAATGGAAAAAATTATTCCCTTCTAAAAAAATATTGCTGGCAGGCTGTCTTGCCCAGCGGTATGGGGAGGCCCTGGCCCGGGAGCTTCCTGAGGCGGATGCCCTCTTCGGGAATATGGACCTTTCCCTGGCGCCCCAGGCCGCAGAAGCGGCTTTGGCATCAACCCATCAAAGCCTGCTTCCCCCCC
This sequence comes from Treponema sp. J25, assembly GCF_004343725.1. Lineage (NCBI taxonomy): Bacteria > Pseudomonadati > Spirochaetota > Spirochaetia > Treponematales > Treponemataceae > Treponema > Treponema sp. J25. Next base: position 8,048 of record NZ_PTQW01000025.1, on the reverse strand, counting down.
TTCCGTCGGGCTCTGAAAAGGAGGGCCTTTCTTGCTTTACCCACCGGCCCCTTACGTCTTTCCCTGGCAGTGCCTACGTAAAACTGACCGAAGGCTGTGATAATCGCTGCAGTTATTGTGCCATTCCTCTTATTCGGGGGCCCCTCCGCTCCCGACCGGTTGAGTCCATCGTGGAAGAATGTCAGGCCCTCCTTCAACGGGGCGTGAGGGAACTCTGTCTAGTAGGTCAGGACCTGGGCTCCTATGGGAAAGATATAGGTCCCTCTCGGGAAGGCGAATTTTCTACGCTCCTTCCTGAGTTGGTGCGGCGCCTTTCTCAACTGTCAGGGGACTTCTGGATTCGACTGTTGTACATTCATCCGGATCACTTCCCCGGGGAACTCCTTGAATTGTGCGAGAAGGATCCTCGTATTCTCCCGTATTTTGATCTTCCCTTCCAGCATGCCTCTCCCCGTATCCTGCGCCTTATGAATAGAAAAGGGAACCCTGAAACGTACCTCGACCTTATTAAAAGAATTCGGGATGCCCTTCCCCACGCTACTATCCGTTCTACCTTCCTTGTTGGCTTCCCCGGCGAAACAGAAGAGGATTTTCAGACCCTTCGCCAGTTCCAGGAAGCTGCTCAATTGGATTGGCTTGGGGTTTTTGCCTATTCCCGGGAAGAGGATACCCCAGCCTATCATTTTAAAGGACGGGTGCCGCAGAAAATAGCCTTACACCGTAAGAAAGAAATCGAAACAGCCCAGATACCCATAACAGAAAACCGACTGGAACGTCTGGTTGGTCAGGAATTACAAATCATAGTGGAAGAACAGATAGAAAACGAAGAGAACCTCTACATCGGTCGAGGAATCTATCATGCGCCAGAGGTGGATGGGGCGGTGGTGCTCACCGCGTCGCAGCCCCTGCAGGTGGGTACCTTTACCAGATCTCGCATTGTGGCCCGCTGTGGCTTCGATCTGGATGGGGTGAATTCCGATGGAAGCTGACTATCTTATGTCGCTTAATGCGGAACAGCGGGAAGCGGTACTGCATCAAGGGGCGCCTCTTTTAATCCTTGCAGGGGCCGGTTCCGGAAAAACCCGGGTCATTACCACCAAGATCGCCTATTTGATCCGGGAATGCGGGATAGAGCCCGAATCGATTTTGGCAGTTACCTTTACCAATAAGGCGGCTCGCGAAATGGCAGAGCGGGCTGCCCTTATAGAACCCCGGGCGATGGGGGCCATGATTCGTACCTTCCATTCCTTTGGGGCCTGGTTCTTGCGTCGGAATGGTCATCTTATAGGGTTGGATAGCCGCTTTGTGATTTACGATGAAGAGGATAGTCTGAGCCTGCTTGCGACCATCATGGGTGGTGCTCCCCGCCTGGAAGTGGCGCACATGGCCCATAAAATAGCCCGGGCGAAGGATTATTTTCTCAGCCCCGATGACCCGGCCCTTGAACTTTTTGATCATACGCCCCAGTTCAGGCGCCTCTATGGGGAATATGAAAAACGACTTGCCACTATCGGAAACGTTGATTTTGGGGATCTCATTAAAAAACCAGTGGAAATACTTCGGCGATTCCCGGAGGTTCGGCAGCGCTTTCAGGATCGAATTCGGGTAATTCTGGTGGATGAATACCAGGATTCAAATGTGGCCCAGTTTGAGCTCCTTAAAGAACTCTGTGGGCCTTCCACCTATCTGTGTGTGGTAGGGGATGACGATCAATCTATCTATCGGTTCCGGGGCGCCGAAGTTCGGAATATCCTGGAATTCCCTGAGCGCTTCCCCAATACGCACATTATTCGACTGGTGCGAAACTATCGGTCTACCCGGTCGATCCTTCAGGTGGCATCGGCGGTAGTCTCCCATAACCGGGGCCGACTGGGGAAAGAGATGGTCGCAGAACGAAAGGAGGGCTCGCCGCCGGTGGTAGCTTTTCTCTTAGACCAGGAGAGCGAGGCCCGTTTCTGCGCCGATGTGATTCAAACTTCGGTAGAACGGGGCGGCGCTCGCTACGGAGATTGGGCCATCCTGTATCGAACCAACGCGCAGTCCTTAACCTTTGAAACCGAGTTACTTCACCGTAGGATTCCCTATCGAGTGGTGGGCTCTTTAAAATTCTACGAACGGGAAGAAGTAAAGGATGCCCTTGCGTTTCTTTCCTTCCTTATGAACCCCCGGGACGAAATAGCCTTCCGCCGCATTGTGAATAAGCCGGCTCGAGGCATAGGGGATGCCACAATAGAAAAAATAATCGACCGTTCCTTCGCATTGCCCGATGAACGGAGGGGAAACCTCGTAGAATCCTGCCGGGATATGCTCCAGACTCTCTCGGGACGTACCCGTAAGGGGCTTTCCTTTTTTCTTTCGGTATATGACCGAATTACTGCTCTGTTTCAGGATGAAGTTCAAGGGGAAACGAACGAAAAAATCCCGTCTCAGGCTGAAGGGCCTCGTGCCCAGGAAAGCGTTCCTCTCGACGGAGAAGGTCCTGGGGGAGAAAGTTCTGGTCGTCCTTCCGCCCAATGGATGCCTCCCGAAGGAGGAGAGGGAAGTCTCAAGGGTGGGGAAGGGCTTTCCATGGTGTTGGTTCTGCTCCTTGAACACAGTGGGCTTGTGGCATACCACGCTTCCCAGGATGCCATAAGTGGTTCTCAGAAGGTGGCCAACCTCCAGGAACTGGTAAATGGCGCGACATTGTATCCAGCTACAAGCGAAGGGTTAAGTCTATTCCTGGAACACATTGAACTTGATCGATCCCTTGAGGCTACCGAGGATGTGCAGGATGCGGTAACCCTAATAACCTTACATAATACCAAGGGCCTTGAGTTCCCGCGGGTTATTATTACGGGCCTTGAAAAGGGGGTTTTCCCCCGGGAAGATAAGAATGGAGACGATTTGGAAGAAGAACGGCGCCTTTTTTATGTAGGTATTACCCGGGCCATGGATGAGTTGTATTGTACCACCTGTGCTATGCGAAGACTTTATGGGAAAACTCTGTTCCTTGAGCCTTCGCCATTTCTGAGCGAATTTCCCCCGGAGAGTATACGAATCCGGGGGAATCCTCCTGCGCAGTTCCCTTTTGGCGCCCCAAAGGGGAGGCTTGAGGGCGATCCAGAAGTCACAGGAGGATATGGACGCGGCCCTTCGGTGATGGTTTCGAGAGAACGGCCTTCGTCGGAACAATGGTCTTCGGATGGTCGCTGGAAGCTTGGCCAGCGGGTCTTCCATGATGAGTATGGGTACGGCGAAATTTATTACATTATGGAAAGTGAGGCAGGGCCGGTGGTGGATGTGCGTTTTGAGTCGGGCCGGAAATTCCGCTTTATGAGCCGTTATCAAAGCAGTTCGATTATGAGGGTAGACCATGATACCTGAGGGGGACCGGGAATTACTTACCTTGCTTCCTCCCCTGCGGCGGGGGAGGGGATATCGGTTGTATGCCCAGAATGGAAAACGTTACCTCGATCTCTGGCAGCAAGGGGGCTGGGCTATTTTAGGGCATGATCCCCACCGACAATTATTGCTTTTAAAGAACACCCTTTCTCGGGGCTGTCTTGGCCTGTTTCCGCAGGATCATCATCGACGGTTATTCCAGGCGTTGGCTTCGATATTCCCGGAGAGAACCTTTAGAATTTACCGTTCCTTTGAACGGTTGGAGCAGCTTGGTTTGTGGGACAATCGAAGGGCCTCTACCTTAGGAGAAGCCCTGCTTATGCAAGAGGAAAATCCCTGGGGTTCCCCTGGGATTTCTGCGAAACAAGAACGGACCCTTCTTCTAAAAGAGACCTCCACTGCTGATGATGTTGATTCCGTACCGCAAAGGAGGGGCGCCTTTATTCTTTCCCGACTTTTTGCCCAGAGGAAAAATGAACCCCTCTGTCCTATGGTGGTATGGCGCCCCTTTGGAAGAAAAGAACGGACCTTCTGGGATACTTTTCCGGTTCTTCTGTTGATTCTTCCCACGGGTGGGCTCTTTCAGCCTGCGGTGCTTGCTGTCCGAAGGGACTGGGACGAGGCGAAATTTCCCCCCTCCGATATCATTCCACCTCCTCTGGAGACGTTTTTGGTTCGAGGTATATGGGACATACAGCGAGCAACCCCTTTAGAGTTCTCCCATCTTTTTCCTCGAACCCTTCGGGTCCTGGATAATTCGGATCTATGGATACGGGTTGGTCCCTATGTGTGGTCCCGTTCTCCTGGTCCTCTTCCCCGTTATGCCCCGGTTTTTAAGTCCTTTCTTGAAGAAGGAGTGCTCTTACCGCCCCATCCTGCTTTGCCAATCATTCTGCCGCGAGAAGTGTCCAAAGGGGAAGATGCCCTTCTTGCAAGGCTTTTTAAGGAACTTTTAGGAAAAAGGAGTGCCCCATGAATCAGGGAGACCTGCTTTTTATATCTATTCGGATGGTGTTTGTCACCATTACCGCTTTTTTGGCCTTGCTTGCCTGGACAAAAAAGCGGGATTGGGTTTGCTTGTTTTTTATGATAGGCAGTTTTTTTTCCTATTTAGAGAGTCTCTACACCCTTTTACTTCGTATAGGAATCCTTACTGGCGGACCTGAACTGTACGGTTCGGTCCCCGTGGTGGGACTTGTATTGTCAAATCTTCCCCAGGTGTTTTATAGTATAGCATTCTGTAGTATAGTTATACAAAAGACGAAGTATTAATGCTCAGGAGGTTGATTATGGTAGCCTTGCTTGTTGGGGTAGTATTGATTGTGGCAGCGATTCTGGCCATGCTGCCCGTGGGGCTTAACTGGTGGTCCGAGGTTGTCCTGTTTCTGAAGGGTTCGGTACCAGTGGTGGCCATTCTCATAGGGTTATTGGCGGTGGTTATTGGTATCGCGGACATCAAAGATCAAATTGAAGCAAAAAAGGAAGAATCGGAAGAGGAAAAAAAGAAGGGCAGCCAATCTTGACAAGGTCTTTAAAAATATGAGAATATCCGGTGTTGCCCCGTTATAGTGGTCATTTACCGGATGCCAGCGTTAAATGGCCAAATTGGTAGAGTAAATTCCTTCGATAAAGGTAGTATATGAAGACGGTGTTTGTAAAACCTGCGGAAGCAGAGCGAAAATGGTATGTTATTGATGCGGAAGGAAAGGTCCTTGGGCGGGTAGCTGCGCGGGTAGCTTCCATCCTTAGGGGGAAAGAAAAGGCGATTTTTGCTCCCCATCAGGAAATTGGCGATTATGTGGTGATCGTGAATGCAGACAAGGTGGTGGTAACTGGCCGGAAAAAGAGCCAGAAAATGTATCACCACCATACGGGATTTGTGGGGGGGCTTAAGTCCTATTCCTTCGAGACCCTTATTTCCCGGCATCCGACCCAGCCGTTAGAACTGGCTATTAAGGGGATGCTTCCCAAGGGACCCCTTGGAAGGAAGTTGTTTAAGAATGTGAAGGTGTATGCGGGACCTACTCATCCTCATGGGGCCCAGAATCCACAACCTATTGAACTATAAGCGAGAGGTAGTAAGGTGGTAAAGAATCTCGGCATTGGAACTGGTAGAAGAAAGACCGCGGTAGCCCGGGTGTTTATTCGGGAAGGCAGTGGTAAAATTATGGTGAATGGTAAAGAGGTAAGTCAGTATTTTACCCTGCCAGAACATGTTTTGATGGTGCGACAGCCTTTAATGGTGACCGCCAGCGAAAACAAGTACGATATTCTGATTAACGTACAGGGTGGAGGAATTCATGGGCAGGCAGGAGCCTGCCGGCATGGTCTTGCGCGGGCCCTGTGTCAGGTGGATCACACCAACTATACCCCCCTGCGGGCCAATGGGTTCCTTACCCGTGATCCCCGGATGGTGGAACGGAAGAAATACGGTCAACGGGGTGCCCGCCGGCGCTTCCAGTTCTCGAAACGGTAAGTGGAAACAGAGGAAGTTCTACAGATCCAGGGTATTTCGCCGAAAGCCGGTGTGTATCAGATCCGGCTTTCGGAGGGGACGAGTTTTCTGGTACGTCCAGAGTATGCGAAGGGGAGTATCGATTTTTCCCGTTTGACTGAAGGATCTCTGATAGGGGCCTCCGAAAAGGAGGCCCTTTTGTTTGCTTCATCCTGTTACCGGATTGAACGGGAGGCCCTTCGGTATATTTCCCGAGCAGAACAGACAAAGAAGGGGCTTTTTCAAAAGTTACATAAGAAAGGTCATGATCGGGATCAGATTAGTCGGGTAATCCAGTTTCTGGAAAATAAAGGCCTTGTAGATGATGAACGGTATGCCGCCTCATATATATCCTATCGTTTGGGAAGGGGACTGTATACTCCCCGGCAGCTGTTACGGGCCCTTGTAGCGAGGGGTATAGAGCTTGCCCTGGCCAGACAGGTGTACCACAGCAGGGTGTCTCCGTTGCAAGAACGGGAAATGTTGCTTCGTTTTGTGCAAAAAAAGGGAATAGCTGATTTTCCTTCCTCGAAGTTGAAACAGTCTCTTATGCAAGCAGGATTCAGAAAGGACCTTGTGACAGAATATTTACTTCAGAAGAGCGAAAAGGGAAATCTATAAAAAATTCTCTGGCTGGACTTTTACAAAAAACATCTGTATGATATACTTTTCTCAGGTCTCGCGGAGCATGAAAAAATGATTCAGCCTCGCAGAAATCGTTTTGGATAAATTTTACGGCCTGGCGTACGACATAAGGGACGGTATATGGGAAAGACCGAAAACAAACTCCGAATATTTTCTGCGCTAGAGGTGGCGAAAATTTGTGGAGTGGTCAACCAGACCGCCATAAACTGGATAAAAAATGGGTACCTCAAGGGGTTTACTACCCCCGGAGGCCAGTATCGGGTATATGCGGAAGATCTCTTGCGTTTTCTTGATGAACGGGGGATGAAAATCCCTGATGAACTTGTTAATCTTTTAAATGATGATGTGCAGTGGAATACGGTGTTAATTGTGGATGATGATAGGGATATAAATAATTTGTTGAAGCGCTATATAGAAAAACGTTTACCTTCCTTCCGGGTTCTTCAGGCCTATGATGGGTTTGAGGCGGGTTCCATTATTGCGGAAAATCGCCCCGGTTATGTGTTTCTGGATATTGATCTGCCCGGTATTGATGGGCACCGGCTTTGTAAGAAGATAAAAGAGGATCCTAATTTTGGTAAGCCCTTTGTTATCGCCATTACGGGACTCGATATCCCGGAAGAAGAGATCACCATCTTACAGGATGGGGCCGATGCTTTTTTTGCCAAGCCCCTGGATTTTGAAAAAATCTGTAAAACCATAAAGACCTTTGCGACCCAGGCGGGAGTTATGCTATGAGTCATCATTTTACTATCCTCTTGGTAGAAGATGATGATGCGGTCCGCCTTTCCCTGAGAGACTTTTTGAAGCACAAGGGATATACGGTTCTGGTAGCATCAGAAGGGGTTGGCGCAATTCGTCAACTGCTGGATCACCCGGTGGATCTTATCATTACGGATTATCGGATGGAGATTTTCGGCGGTGATTACTGGATTCGTTTTCTGGAAAAATTTCTTCCCTCTATGGCAGTCCTGGTAACCTCTGGTTTTTTACAGCCCGAGTTTCCTGTTTCTTACCCTGTGATTTATAAGCCCTTTGATTACCATGAAATAGTTCAAAAAATTGAAGAAATCCGAAGAAAAAAAGAGGATCGCCATGACGGAAGGCTCCCCTGAAACTCAAGGTGCAGTACATTGTATCATTCATGGGAGAGTACAAGGAGTCGGATTTCGGTATGCTACGATGCAAGAAGCTTCTCGTCGTGGAATTGTGGGGTGGGTAAAGAATCGATGGGATGGAACGGTGGAAGTGTACGCCGAAGGTTCCATGGCGGCCCTTACTTCCTTTCTTCGCTGGCTTGAAAAGGGTCCCCCAGGTGCACGGGTTGAGCGAATAGAAGCGGGCTGGCAAAAGCCCAGTGGAGCCTATAGGCGATTTTCTATAGAATATTGACAGAGGATGATTTATTTGCTACTGTAACTACACGACTGGAGCACATCGCGGCCGTCGTCTTTCGAGCAAGGGCAGAGGCCCGCAGCGAGAAACAAGACGGCGACCATAGCCCGGTGCGCGGGAGCGCACAACA
>NZ_PTQW01000024.1 GCF_004343725.1 Treponema sp. J25 | reverse complement strand
CGAAAACCTGGCAAAGTGATGTAGAAACAAGCCATCGCTTGATTGAAGATGAGTTCTATGCCCGAGAAGAATTTACGAGCTATTTTGACTTCTTATGTAAAGCTGCTCAGTATCAGGAGTATTTTAATACCCAGCGGTATAACCGCTACAAAGAAGGTTCTCCACTGGATATATTGCAAGCAATCGAGCCAGCTATAGACAGTGGTGTCTTATGTTTGAAACCTGTCATTATTGACAACCTCTATGGGATGTACAAAGATGTCTTTAGAGCTTTGGCTGCTTAATCCTTGGGGGGGGACCATCTCCCTTCAGATCTCAAATTTAACAATTCTTTGCCAAGTTACTATCTCTCGTTCTCTCTCACCTCTTGATTTTTTTTGTTGATCCGTGTACATAGAACACATCATCTCGAAGGGGAGCTTTTATCCTAAAGCTGAGAGGAAGGTGGAAACCTTCGACCCTTTGAACCTGAACCGGATAATACCGGCGGAGGGATACGGGATAGGTGCAAAAACAAGACCACTTTTGGTGCTTTTTTGTGATGATACATCCCTCCGAACACGGAGGGATTTTTTTGCCCTCCGAAGATTTTGGTGATTCCCGTTAGTCTTTGAAAGGGGTATAGCTTACAGGTAAGGGGCCCTACCCCCCCCCAGGGCTCCCATGTATGTTTACCTGGCCTTTACAGAACCTTGCCGAAGCTAAGGGAATACAATCCTATGGAGGTAATCTGATATGTCTACAAAAAGGAAAGACCCCCTCATCAGTGCACTCATTGTGGAAGAGTATCTGGCAAAATTGAAAAAGGTGTTAGAAGTAGATGTGGCTATTGCAGGGGCAGGCCCCAGTGCCCTTAGCCTGGCAGGGGTTCTTGCAAAAAAAGGATGGAAGGTTCTTGTTCTCGAGGCAAAAAATGAGCCCGGTGGTGGCGTGTGGGGCGGAGGTATGATGTTTAATGAACTGGTTCTGGAAGAAGAATTACAGTCCTTTCTGGAGGAACAGGATATCCGGTACACAAAGAAAGAAGACTTCCTGGTGGTGGATTCGGTTCATTTTGCCTCAGCCCTTATTTATCAGGCCACTAAGGCAGGGGCTGTCATTTTAAACAACGTGTTTGTAGAAGACCTGGTGATGTATGAACAGCGGATCAACGGGGTGGTGATTAACTGGCTTCCGGTAATAAAGGAAAAGATGCAGGTGGATCCTCTGAGTATCGTGGCCTCCTATGTGGTAGATGCCACGGGGCACCCAGCCCATTTAGTACGCCTTCTTTTAAAACGAAATATTCCTGTCGGTTCCCCCACAGGGGACATTCATCCACTCCAGAAACAGGATAACGAGGATAGAACATCGGCAGCGTTTCGGGCCCTCATTCCTCAAGAGATGCCTATGGACGCGGAAAATGGAGAACGGCTTGTGGTAGAACACACCGGCGAGGTCTATCCCGGTCTTTATGTGACGGGGATGGCCGCGGTAAATGTGGGCGGCGCCCCCCGGATGGGCCCTATTTTTGGTGGAATGATTCTCTCGGGATTAAAAGCTGCCAAAATGCTTGAGGCAGCCTTAGGGAAAGGAGGTTCCCGTGACCCAGCTTGAATCGGCCTGTAAATCGATTCTTACAAAAGAAATGGAAATCTGTGCGGCCACAGAACAGGTTCCTCCTGCCCTTGTTCTGAAAAAACTTCAAACGGGACAGGCCGTGCTCCCTAAAAACAAGCGGCATACTCTGGAGCGGCCAATGGTAATTGGCGAAGGTTTCTCCGTAAAGGTGAACGCCAACATCGGAACCTCCCGGGGGTATTCTTCCCTGGAAGAGGAACTTGCAAAGATGGAAGTAGCCATCGAAGCCGGGACGGATGCCCTTATGGTGCTTTCTACCTGGGGGGACTTACAGGGACTGCGCCAGCGTATCGTGGAGCGCAGTCCCGTTCCTGTAGGTTCTGTTCCCATCTATGATGCGGCGGTTAAGGCCTACAGTCAAGGGAAACGGGTTATCGATTTTTCGGAAGAAGATTTTATCGAGATGGTTCGGACCCACGCAGAGGATGGGATTGATTTTATGACCATCCATGCGGGAATAACCCGGCGGGTATTGGATTGCCTCGGTGGGTTGCGCCAGGGGGCTACCCATCATCGGTATCGTAGATATATCCCGATGGTCAGTCGCGGGGGTGCCATTCTCGCTGGCTGGATGCGGCAAAACAAACAGGAGAATCCCTTTTATCGTCATTTTGATGAGATTCTTGATATCGCCAAAGAATACGATGTGACCCTAAGTTTAGGAGATGGCCTGCGGCCAGGGGCAATTCACGACGCCACCGATCAGGCCCAGCTTGAAGAACTGTTTGAACTGCAGCCCCTTGTTGAACAGGCCTGGGCCCATGGTGTCCAGGTTATGATTGAAGGACCGGGCCATGTTCCCCTTGATGAAATAGAAACCAATATAAGAGTCATGAAAAAGATAGGAAAGGGAGCCCCCATTTTTGTCTTGGGTCCTCTTCCTACCGATAGAGGGGTGGGATACGATCATATCGTTGCTGCCGTAGGGGGTGCCCTCGCAGGTTTTTATGGGGCCGACTTTCTTTGCTATGTCACTCCTTCAGAACATGTGTCTCTCCCTGGTGTAGCCGAAGTCCAGGAGGGGGTTATAGCAGCCCGCATCGCCGCCATCATTGCTGATGTGGCCAGGCATCACCCTCGAGCCCTTGCTCTAGAAAACCGAATGGCCCTTGCCCGGTCCCATCTCGACTGGGAAGAAATGTTTGCTACAGCCATCCACCCTGAAAGGGCCCGCAAATATTATGAGGAACGGCCCTATCAAGAAGAGGGCTGTTCTATGTGTGGTCCCTTTTGTGCGATACGGATAGGGGAGTCTTTGGGGAGCTAACATTAGGGTACTACAGCGGCCCCGTTATTCTGCCTTTATCCGCAGGGCAGCGCTTCGCCGGTGGGCCTCCAGGCCTTCCGCCCGGGCAATCCGTTCGGCCGCTTCATAGGCTCGAGAAACCGCCTTTCCTTCGGTGCATCGGAGGGTCGTTTGGGTTTTCAGGAAGTGCCGAACCGAAAGCCCGCCGGTAAAGCGGGCGGTCCCTCCGGTCGGAAGGGTGTGGTTTATCCCCGCCGAATAGTCCCCCAACACCTCTGCGGTCATGGGCCCAATGAAAAGGGATCCGTAGTTATACAGCCCTTCAACCCAGGACTCAGGATCGGACACATGGAGTTCCAGGTGTTCAGGGGCAATCAGGTTGGCTATCTCCTGGGCTTCCTCTTTACTGGAATAGATCACCATGAGCCCCCCCTTCTGTAAGGAAGCCCGGGCAATATCGGCCGTCGGGAGGGTCTGAACATGCTCTTCTAACGCCTGGGATATCTCTTCCGCCAGTTTCTGAGAAGGAACCAGCAGTCGGGCCCGGGCATCGGGATCATGTTCTGCCTGGGCCAGGAGATCCGCCACAATAAGAGAGATGGATGAAGGGTTCCCCCCTTTAAAAGACTCCCCCTGGCGAAGGGTTCCCGGAGGAGTCCCCACCGGGCCTTCCCCTTTTTTTGTGTCAGCTGCTTCTGTTCCATCCCAGATAATCAGCACATCCGTGGGGCCCGCCACAAAATCAATGCCCACCCGCCCATACAGCAGGCGTTTTGCCGCCGCCACATACTTATTCCCCGGTCCTACGATGAGATCCATCCGCGGGATATGCTCCGTTCCCCGGGCAAGGGCCGCAATAGCCTGGGCTCCGCCCATGGCATACACCCCCTGAGCCCCGGCCAGGGCGGCGGCGGCCAGAATACGGCGGTCTGGCAGTCCAGCCTTGCGGGGAGGAGAAACCACAAAAATCTCAGGGACCCCCGCCACCACCGCCGGGATAACCCCCATCAGCACCGTCGATACCAGGGGAAAGCGGCCCGCGGGCACATACACCGCCGCCCGACGGACGGGAATCACCCGCTGGCCCGCCATAAGGCCTTCGCCGAGGGGAACTTCAAAATTCTGGAACTGGGAGCGCTGATATTCCGCAAAGGCCCGGATCTGGGCCGCCGCAAAGGAAAGACTTTCAAACAGATCCGGCTCTTCCTGTTGAAGTTTGGCAAGGGCATCCTGCAGTTCCCCGGCAGGAACCTGCCATGAAGAGGGCACAAGGCCATCAAACTGAGCGGTATATCGCTTTAGGGCCTCTTCCCCATTCACCCATACATCTTCAATAATTTTGATAACCCTTTCGTCTACCCCTGGATCAAGTAGGGAAAAATCTCCCTCCTGTTCTACCCGCCAGTACTGACGAAATTCTTCAAGGCCACAGATACACCTCATCGGATTTCTATGCCTCCCCTACTCTGTATACTCTTTTAAGGCCCGAACCAAGGCAGCCATTTCTTCGTCCGTACCTATGGTGATCCTCAGGTATTCCCGAATGCGGGGAGCATCCCAATATCGAACCAGGATACCCCGCTCTCGAAGGTAGGCATACACCGCCCCAGCTCCTGAAGAAGCCTTCCCGCTGGGGGGACAGGCAAAGATAAAGTTTGCCGCCGAAGGAAGCACCCTATAGCCCAAACCCTCTAAAGACTGGACAGTCCACCGTCGGGTCTCGATTATTTTCTTATTTGTATCGTCATAGTAGGCCTGATCCTCTATCGCCGCCTGGGCCCCTGCCAGGGCAAGCCGGTCCAGCGTATAGGAATTAAAGGAATCCCTGATTCGCCGTAGGCCTTCGATAAGGCCCGGGTTCCCCATCGCGTAGCCCACTCGCAGCCCCGCAAGGGAACGGGATTTGGACAGGGTATGAACCACGAGGAGATTATCCAATTCCACTACCGCCGAAACAACACTTTCGGCCCCAAAATCCACATAGGCCTCATCCACGAGAAGCACCGCCCCCTGTCGCTGCTGAAACAGGGCCAGGGCCCTCACATCCCGGGCAGGGAGCGCCCGTCCCGTGGGGGCGTTGGGATTAGCCAGCACGATGCCCCCGTTTGGTCTCTGAAACGCCTCGAGGGGAATAGAAAAATCCTCTGCCACGGGGATAGTCTCGTAGGAGATTTCCCACAAATTCGCATAGACCGGATAGAAACTGTAGGTTACATCAGGGAAAAGCAGCGGCGCCCGGGTGGGCACAGAAGGGATCTTAAGACCCTCTTCCTCGGAAACAAGGGGATGTTCTCCAAAGAAGGCCCCAAAGGCGAAGGCAAGAATTTCGTCCGATCCATTGCCGACAAACACCCATTCAGGCCCTGGCAGGGCATACCGTCGGGCAATGGCTTCCCGCAGGGCAAGACAGGTGGGATCAGGATAGAGTCTCAGTGTGTCCGTAGCGGCCTTACCAATCGCTTCCAGAACCCGGGGAGAAGGAGGATAGGGGTTCTCGTTGGTATTCAGTTTGATGTACCGTCGCTCCCGGGGCTGCTCTCCCGGAACATAGGGAGCAAGACTCCGACAGCGGACGTTCCAGTAGGGACTTTCCATAGAACAGGACTCCTTATTTTTTGTGCCTTCTTTCCAGCTCTCGCAGCACCTCCGCCACGGATACGCCGGCACGGCTCATCAAGACCGTGGTAAAATACAGGAGATCCGCCACTTCCCAGACAATTTCCTCATGACTCTGGGCAGTACAGACCTCTTCGGCCTCTTCACGGACCTTGTCTCGCACCAATTCATCATCTAGACTGGCGGTGTACGAGCCTGGCCGGGGATTACGCAACCGTTCTTCAACGATAGACTGCAACAGTTCCCAGGTGTACCGTTGATCCCCGAAGCAGGACCAGCTTCCCCGATGACAGGTAGGGCCCACGGGGGCAACGGTGGCCAGAATGGCATCCCGATCGCAGTCGGCCCGCATGCGGATAAGATCAAGGGTGTTGCCGCTGGTTTCTCCCTTCATCCACAGGGTATTGCGACTGCGGCTGTGGAAACACAGCTTATTCCGTTTAAAGCTTTCTGCCACCGCTTCCCGGTCTGCATAGCCGAGCATCAGTACCTGGCCGTCCGGCGCCTGGGCTATCACCGGCAAAAGCTCCCCCTTATCCCAGGCAAGGCTTGCCACAAAGGCGTCGGCCAGGCCCACCTTTCCCGTATACAGGGCCATCCCGAGTTGCACGTCACAGCCCAGGCGGGAGAGGGCTGTTATTTCTTCAAGGCTCTGGACTCCTCCGGCGACCGTCACCTCGCACCGGACGGCCTGTTTCAGGGCCCGGACGGCCTCCAGATCTATCCCCGTCATGGTGCCTTCCCGTTCCACACAGGTATACAGGAGTTCCCCCGCGTAGGCCTGGACCGCCTGGGCCGTTTCCACAAGGGGAAGCCCCGTGGGGGTCTTCCATCCATCCACCACAATTTCTCCATTTCGGGCATCCACCGCAACGATAATCTTTTCAGGGCCAATCTTCTTTGCCAGCTGTTCTAAAAATTGATGGTTTACGCCAAATTCGCCCCCCTCCTTTCCGGCCCCCTTCCGTTCGGAAATACGGAACGCCACCGATCCAACGATGATTTTTTTGGCGCCGAGGCTCACGAGTTCCTTTGCCTGATCTACCGTTCGGATGCCACCTCCGACCCGGCAATCTCCGAGGGGAAGCAGTTTTTTAAGAAGCGGGCGGTTATCCCCCTTTCCCATGGCCGCATCCAGATCGATCAGGGCGATTTCTCCATATCGATCGAATTCCCTCGCCAGGGCTTCCGGGTCGTCCCGCTCAAGGACAAGTTCCTGGCCCTGCCGCAGTTGCACAACCTTTCCATCTTGAATATCAATTGAAGCTACTACCATCGAATGATTACTCCCTTCTGTTGCACATAGGTTTTTATGTCCTGAATGGTGGTCTTTCCAAAATGGAGCATGCTCGCCACCAGGGCGGCGTCGGCATTCCCCCCCTGGGGATCCAGGGCGGCCACAATCTGATCCAGCGTTCCTGCGCCCCCACTGGCAATCACCGGCACCGGCACGGCCTCCACAATCCGGCGGGTCAATTCCAGATCATAGCCTGCCCCCGTTCCATCCGCATCGATAGAATTAAGGAGTATTTCTCCCGCCCCCCGTTCTACCGCTTCGATGGCCCACTGAATGGCGTCGATCCCCGTATCTTCCCGGCCCCCCTTGGCAAAGGCGTGCCAGCGGGGTTCATCAGAAGCAAGCTCCCCTTCACGCTGGCTCCCGGGGAGGACCACCCGCTTTGCATCGATAGAAAGGACCACACACTGGCTTCCGTACGCCCGGGACATTTCGGTAAGGAGCCCCGGATTCCGCAACGCCGCGGTACAGACCGATACCTTATCGGCCCCCGCTTCCATGGCCCGATGCATATCCTCAAGGCTTCGAATGCCACCGCCTACACAGAGGGGAATAAATACCTGCTGGGCTACCTGGCGAACCACGTCCATGAGGGTATCCCGGCTTTTGTAGGAAGCCCCAATATCCAGGAAGGTGAGTTCATCGGCTCCCTGTTCGTAATAGCGCCGCGCCAGTTCCACCGGGTCCCCCGCATCGCGGATACCTTCAAACTTTACGCCCTTCACCACCCGCCCATCATCCACATCGAGGCAAGGGATAATCCGTTTAGCAAGCATCCAGGGGCCTCCTCCCTCTTAACGCCGGGAAATCATTCCCGGGACCCATACACACAGCAAGCACTGTCCTTCGCATTATATCCGGCCCCCTCCTTGAGCATAGTGACGTAACCAGCCATCCAGCAGAGCAAGCCCCAACGGTCCCGACTTTTCCGGATGGAATTGCACAGCCGCAAGGGCACCCCGCTCAATGGCAGAACAATAAGGAAGATAATAGTCTGTCCAGGAAGCAATAACCGAAGGGTCCTGGGGCTCCACATAGTAGGAATGGATAAAGTAGTAATACCCTTCCGAGGGGAGCCCCTGAAACAGGGAAAGGCCCCCTCTTTCTTTATTGGTCCGGGCCGTATTCCATCCAATCTGGGGAACCTTTCTTCCCGGAAAGCGTTTTACCTTACCCGGGATAAGCGAAAGGCCCCGGACTTCTTTTCCATCCACCGGAGGGGCTTCATCACTTGTTTCGAAAAGGAGTTGAAGCCCAATACAAATACCAAGAAAGGGCCGATCCCGGCTAATCCACTCCTGAATCGCCCCTGCATATCCAGACTGATTCAGGCTTTCCATGGCGGTCGCAAAGTGGCCATCTCCGGGGAATATAAGGGCCGTAAAGGGGGGACGATCCGAGAGGAGTTCCTCCGGGCCCCGGACAAAACGGGCGGCATACCCCAGATGGGCCAGGGCATTCATCACCGACCCCAGGTTTCCGGCCCCGTACTGCAATACCCCAATCATGCCAGGACCCCCTTGGTAGAGGGAATCCGATGTTGTTCCCGGGGATCAATCGTAACCGCTTCCCGCAGGGCCCGGGCGGCGGCTTTGAACAGGGCCTCTATTTTGTGGTGATCACTGCGGCCCCGGAGGATATCCAGGTGGAGTGCGCAAGCTGCGGTGCTTACGAACCCCTGCCAGAAATCGGTCACCGTATCGGTCTGGAAGGAGGCGCCCCCCGATACCAGGGGAATACCGCTGAGGGCCCCTTCGAACACCAGGTAGGGCCGACCGCAGAGGTCCACCGCCGCCCGGGCCAGGGTTTCATCCATGGGATAGAGACAACTGCCCACCCGCCGGATGCCCCCTTTATCGCCCAGGGCCCGGGAAAAAACCGTTCCCAGAACGATGCCCAGATCTTCCACCAGGTGATGTTGATCCACCTCAAGATCCCCCCGGGCACGGACCGTGAGGTCAAACAAACCATGCCGGGCAAAGGTGGTCAGCATGTGGGTCATAAACCCAATGGGACAATCGATTTCCGCCTTACCTTCGCCATCCAGATTAAGGCTTATGAAAATATCGGTTTCACCGGTTTTCCGATTCCATTCCGCCGTTCGAGCCATGGACACCTCCCTTTAATAAAAATCCAGCTTACCTTTTGAATCAAAATAAAAACTCCTCTGCCAGACAGAAGGAAAGCGACCGCTCTCTTCTATTAAGGAACCACCTTTCGTAGTTCATACTCTACAATATCGGTAGCCCCCAGTCGTTTTAGTTTGGGAATTAAAAGGGGAACCTCCTGTTTGTTCACCGCAATCTTTACCGCATAGCCATCATCTCCATAAAGGGGAGCGATCGTGGGACTCCGCATGGCAGGAAGCCCTGCCACCAGTTCCGGAAACCGAAGTTTGGTGACATTCATCTCGAGCATCACCTTTTCTCGGCCATCTAGTACCGCATGGAACAACATGGCCAATTCCTCAATCTGGGA
This sequence comes from Treponema sp. J25, assembly GCF_004343725.1. Classification (NCBI taxonomy): domain Bacteria; kingdom Pseudomonadati; phylum Spirochaetota; class Spirochaetia; order Treponematales; family Treponemataceae; genus Treponema; species Treponema sp. J25. The sequence continues at coordinate 33,751 of NZ_PTQW01000024.1, read as the reverse complement.
GCGCTTTTCGGGATCTTCCATCGCCTTAGGAGAGGCCACAAAACGGGTACTGGACTCCATGATGGTACCAATAATTTTAAGACCATTATCCTTTAAGGTTTGGCCAGAGGAGGTATTGTCCACAATCATGTCCGCATCGTCGGGGGGGAATACTTCGGTGGCCCCATAGGTCCGGAGTATACGGTATTGATAACCCTGGGCATTCAGCCATTCCTCGGCAAGGTGCACATACTCGGTGGCAACCACGATTTTCTTGTTCCTCAGCGCCCGGTCATCCATCTCATGGGGAACCGCCGCCACGATACGGACCCTATCAAAGCCCAGGTCCATTACCTCCACCACCTCGGATTGGGTCTCTTTAATCCAGTCGATACCCGTAAACCCCGCATCATGACTCCCCAATTCGAGGAGTTCCCCCACATTCTGGGGCTTCATCACCTTACCATCAAGCCAATCCGCTCCAATGGAGGGACGATAGGTCCGGTCAGACAGGGTTATCGGTATGCCCGCTTCGGCAAACAGCTTTGCCACATTATCGTAGATCCTTCCTTTAGGGATAAGAATCCGCAGTTTTCCCATTCTATAACTCCTTCCTCTTTCTTCAACAACCTAACTTCTTAACAAGAAGCTTGTCCCTGGCGGAAACCCGTTATACGCATCCCCCGGGGATATAAAAAAAGCCGTAGACCCATAGAGTCCACGGCTTATAAGTACCACCGGTACCGTCCCAGACGGATAGGACCCTATGCATCTCCCGAGAAAAAAGAATGATGATGGTGATGATGGCAGTTCCTGATCATAAGGGTCCGTTTCATACAGAGGATTCTATACATATACGAATAACCTGTCAATAGCTGTATAATTATGCAGCCCATATACAAAAAACAGAAAGACCTCTGGCCTGGCGACTTTTTTCTAAAGATCCCCTGCGAGGACAACTTTATTCCGACCTGTTTCTTTTGCATCCCTGAGGGCTCCGTCTGCCCGTTCCAGAAGCATCTCCAGAGTAGTACCATCTCGGGGAGCCAGAGCTATCCCTACGGAGGTATGAATCTGTATAAAATTGTGAGGGGTCTCTGCTGGCGGGCTGGCTTTTTCCGGATGGATTGGGTCCTGGGCCCCCTCCAGGGCTGGAAGAAGGATCTTTAAGGATTCTACCATTTTTCGCAGCCGTTCTCCGAGCACCCGGGCGCCCCTGGCATCCGTATCGGGCAAAAGAATAGCAAACTCATCCCCCGCAAGGCGGGCGGCCACATCCGTGTCCCGGAGCACCCGCGTAAAAGAACGGGCCACCTCTTGAATAACCAGATCGCCCATTCTGGACCCAAAGTGTTCATTCACCTCATGGATGCGGTCTAAATCTACCATCACTACCGCTAAAGACCGTCCGCCTCCAAGGCCATGGGAAAGGCGGTTCCGAAGGTTTTCTTCGAAGAAACGGCGATTATACAATCCCGTAAGAGGGTCGGTAATTGCCCGGTGACGAGCGGCTTCGCCCCAGCGGACAAGGTCATTTAAATACCGGGAAGACTCATCAAGCCAGCAGCTCATCACCTTTCCAATAGAAGTAAGGAGCTTCAGAGATATCATGGGATGCTCAAACACGAGGCGAAAAAAATCGATTCCCTGCAGCACCAACAGATCCGAATCTTCCAGGGCGGTACAGGTGGCAGAGCGCCGTTCCTGTTCTATGACTGCCATCTCGCCAAAGAATTCGCCGGGGCCAAATTCATGGATCGTCCGGGGATGTTTTCCTCCCTGCTGGATGGTAGCGGCAATTTTCCCTTCCAGGACAATAAACATCTCTTTTCCTTCTTCCCCTTCGGTAAAAATTACCTCTCCCTTTTTAAAATGACGGCGCTCAAGAAAGGCCAGTACCGCGTTGAGTTCTAGGTCCGTAAGGGTAGAAAAAAGGGGGCATCCTAAAAGACGCCGATAAGGGAGAGGAATATCAAGACCCATGCAGAGTTCCTCTGATTTTTAAGAACCTTTCTTTTTTGTATTCCATCGCAGGCCCCATACTCATAAAACTTAACAGGGAAAGGCCGGGTAGACCCCATTGCCCCCCTCCTGCCAGCGGTTCATAAGTGTATCATACACCGTTTGGGCATACTCCTTCCACAGAGCAGGGGAATCTTTTTTTTCTTCCCCCCATAGTCCATACACCACGGTGGCAGAAAAAGTAAAGGTAGTACCATCGGGCAACCCAACAGGAGGAATCTGGAGAAATCGCTGGTAAAGCTCTTCCGCCATACTCCGAAGGATAGTGGGGGAACAACCGGGTAAAACCAGGGCTGTTTCATTGCTCTTAAGGCGTAGGGCCCAGCCTTTACCGTAATTCCGCACGAGGTATTGCAGAAGGGCCGCAATTTTTACCATCGCCTCGTCCCCCGCACTATGACCACAGGAGTCCACCAACACCTTAAAGCGGTCCGGCTTTGTCATGATAAGCCCCACGGGCATACTGAGCATCTGGGGGAGCTCTTCTTCAAAAAAGGTCCGGTTCCATAAACCGGTACCGGGGTCCTCAAAGGCCTGTCGTTGCAACTCCTGAACCCAGGGGACATTTCGAGAGATAAGCCGCTGGGTTGTTCGAATTCGATTTGCAATCATCGCCAGAGACTGAAGGAGAACTCGAGCCATGGTAGAAGGATACTGACGGGTAATGTCCGCAAGGGAAAAGCGGGCCGCGGGGAAACAGATCAGATCCGTCTCTTCTACCGTTTCTGCAAAGGCATCATACCGCCCCTGACGGGCAAAATCAAAATCTCCCACCGTATCCCCCGCCGTAAAAAGGGCGAGTTCTTCCTCTCTTCCCTCCTTTCGTTTAAACACCCGTACGGTTCCCCGAATAAGGATATAAAAACGGGTTGCCGTCTCACCGGGAGAAAAAAGGGTAACCCCCGGTGGAAGGGTAAGTTCCTCTGAAAGGGTACACACACACTGAAAATCATCGGGTAAGAGTCGGACAAAAAGTTCTGTTTTTTGTAACAACTGTTCCCCTGCCTGAGATACCATAAATTCATCATATAGTAAATTAAAAATTTTAAGTAGAGGGATGGTCGAATTTTCATTCTTATGTTTTTCCTGTTCCCTAGTTTCTGAAAAAATGATACAATAGATGCAGTAGCATTACATAAGGAGGATTTCCTCATGGCGTTTTCGTTAAATACCTATCCTATTGTGTACCGGGCTCGATATACTGCCACTGGCTGGCAAGAAGAATATCTTGAAAAACCCCATAAAACCCCTCAGGAAGAAGAAAACCTCCCCGAGGCAGAACGGGAAAAGCTTGCGAATAGCCGAAATTACTATGATGATATGCCCCTGGTTAACTATACCACCCAGTATGGGCTTGGCTGTTTCGAAGGGCTTAAGGCGCTTCCTCAAAAAGACGGAGGGCTTGCCATTTTCCGCCCCGACCAAAACGGCCGCCGTTTTTCTCGTTCCATGGCGGGGCTCCTGATGCCAGCCTTTCCGGAAGACCGATTTTTACAGGCTGTTACAGAGGTGGTGCGAAGAAACGCAGCCATTGGTTTTCGCCCCCACTACAAAAAAGAATGGGAAAAAGATAGCTTCATGACCGCCGACTCGATATATATCCGTCCCTTTAGCTATGCAGAGGGGGGCATCGGGGTGGCTCCATCGAAATTTCCCTACGTCATGGTGATTACTACCCCTGTGAGCGCCTACTTTTCTGCTGAACGGAGCCGGGCCACTACTACCAATCGCATCCGGGCCACCCCCAATGGGACTGGCTGGATAAAAGCCGCAAGCAACTACGTTATTTCTACCCTGGCTAAGTACGAGGCAAATAAGGCGGGCTTCATGGAGTGTATCTTTTTAGATGCCCGGGAACAAAAGTACCTCGAAGAGGGTTCATCCTGCAACATTTTTGTGTACTTAAAGAGCGGGGAACTGGTAACCCCCGAATTGGGGGACACCATTCTTCCTGGTATCACCCGGGCCAGCGTGATAGAACTGGCCCGCGACATGGGAGTGCGGGTAAGCGAACGAAAGCTTTCTATAGAAGAGGTTCTTTCAGAAGGGGCCGAATGCTTCGTCACCGGCACGGCGGCGGGGGTAACCCCTATCGAAAGCCTCCACCACCAGGGAAAGGAAGTCATCTTTAATGGAGGCAAGGTGGGCGAGCTTACCGCTACCCTGCGGGATACCCTTAAGGGGATTCAGTACGGCACCCTTCCCGATACAAAGGGCTGGATGCTGCGGGTGTAAGCCTCAAGGATTGTCAGGGAAAATTGTCAGGCGGCGCCCTCCGAAAATGGAAGGGGCCGCCTTTTCCTTTTTTAATAGAGCGAGCCCGGAATGTGGTCTTTCAAGAACCGAAAGACCGCGGGGAACCACAGTTCCGGGTGGACTGCGGCGGATTTTGCATGAACCGCATCGGGAACTATAAGGAGTTCCGTGGGTCCCACTGCGGCCTGTTTTCGTGTCTGGGCCATGTGCTCAGACATCCAGGTAGGAACATAGGTGTCCTCTTTTCCATGCACAAGCATGATAGGGAGGGGACTCTGCAAGATGGCATTCTGCGGCGAAGCATCTTCCAGCCGATAGCCCCTCAAAAAAGAAAGAAGGACATTAACTCCCCAATGAATAGGGGGGATGAGCAGCGCCGGTATATGGGAAGCCTTAAGACGTGCGTCAAGTTCTTCCGCCGCAGAACTATAGGGACAATCCGCAATGATGGCCTGAACCTTCCACTGTTCCGGGGAGGTCCCCTGCGGTGCCGCAAGGGGGGCATACTGCAGTACCGTGGCAGCCCCCATGGATTCCCCCACTAGAACCAGGGGGAGCCTCTGGTTTCCCATCCGTTTTTTGAGCCAGGCTACCACATCATCTACCACATATTTTTCATGGTATCCAAACGAAGGACATCGCTGAATCCCCTGGGGGCTCGCCCCATGAGCGGGAAGGTCGATGGCCAGAACAATCCATCCTTCTTTCAGGAAGCCCTGCATGTATTTCACCATGCCGTACCAGGTCCAGGTAATTCCATGCACAAAGAGGGCAACCCCAGCCACGGACTTTTTTGCCGGGGAATATTCCTGTGACCCCTGGGGAATGGTCCGCGGGTCGAGGTAATGCCCTCGTACCACGCTCTGACTATAGGGGGAAAAAATTTCTACCTCTTCCCAGGGCAAGGCAAAAATAGCCTCCGTATATTCCCCCTCTTCGAGCCCCCAGTTTTTACAGTATTCAGAACTCCGGATACGGGGATGAAACATCGCCCGATAGGAATATATCGAAAGGCCCAGAATAGAACAGGCCACCAGACCCCCAAGGATAAGGATCGTTGCCATCACACTCGTCATACCGGTACTCCTCATTGCTGTTTACTGTAACGCACCTCTCCAAAGGGGTCAAGTTTAACGCCCCCCATATTGAAAGGGAAGAAGTTTATGATTAGATTCAAAGGTATGAACCTTTTTGATGCTATCGCTCAGCGATACAGTGTTCGTTCCTTTCAGGACCGGCCGGTAGAACGGGAAAAATTGCTTTCTATTTTTTCAGCCGTCCGGCTTGCGCCATCGGCCCGAAACGCCCAGGAATGGCGCTTTATCGTGGTTACCGACCCTGCCCTGCGGGAAGAGGTGGCCCAGGCGGGGGGACAGCCCTTTTTGCGGCAATGTCCCGTCATTGTGGTGGCCTGCGCGGTAACCGATCGGCGACTCATGCGGTGCGGCGAAATGGCCTATCCCATCGATGTGGCCATTGCGATAGATCATCTTACCCTCGCCGCTACCGCCATGGGACTGGGAACCTGCTGGATCGGCAGTTTTGATCCCGAACCGGTCCGAAAAACCCTCGGGATTCCGCCAGAGGTTCCGGTGGTGGAATTGGTTGCCCTGGGCTATCCGGCCGGGGAAGGACCGGCTCCGCAAAATAAGAGTCGCCTTCCCCTGGAAGAGATCCTCTGGGAAAATGGCTGGCAAAAACCATTCCGATAAGCCGTGGCCCCCAAAGGGGGCTTGGAAAAGAGGTAAAGGGGAGACCTCCGTTTTTTAGCTCGCCTTATCGAGCGGTGGTCCGTCGTTGTCGGTATCATCATCCCGGAAGGGAGACTCAGAAGAAGCAGAAAAGGCTGCGAGATCAAGCAGATAGCGAACCTTATTCAGGGCAGAAGGAAGGGCCTGTCGCAACGGCAAACGATGCCCTGTTTCAGCGGGCATAATACCAAGGGCGAGGGCAGTATAATCGGCCATAACGGGGGGCACTCCCCTAAAGAGGGAAAGGAGGGTCTCTTCTCCGTAGGTTACACCTTCGTACCCCTCCTGATATTTACAGGGCCTGAACCGGACCCGGCCTTTCTTGTCCCGATCTCCCGCATAGGCAAAGAGCCTGCAGATCAGGGGACGACCCTCATACACCGTACAATGATAGGGGTTGGCGGAATCCGCCAGGAAACAGCCGGAAGAAGGTGTTTCGAACGAAAGAGTCCCAAGTCGTTCCCGTTGATTCTTGAACATCCATACCGCCAGGTACAGGGCCTCTACTTCCAGCACATCCGGCTCAAAGGTTTCGCAACATCGGCCACATCCCGGGGGACAGCGAAAGGGGCTCTTTTCCTTCCAGGTTTCTTGAGCCCTGGTTATCTCTTCATACAGGGCATGCAGGGCCAGAACACTTTCCGCCACCAGGCTTCCTTCGAGCCCGGCTGGCAGTATTTTTTTATATCCCTTGGGTTGCAATACATCCATGCAGCACACCACCATACAAGCGCTTTGTTTACTTACACAACGATCTTTTCAGCGGAGGGTAGCTCATTTTTACCTGAAATACCCCTTCCTCGTCTAGCGAGCAAGGGGTATGCATCATCATTTTTTACCCATCAGGGAAGGGAACCCATCAGGTCCTCTCCAATAAGCTTCTGCCCTAACTGACGACGGGCAGCCTCTACGGCGGCTTCATCATTTCCCGCCACGGTACTGGCCTGTTTTACGGTAGAATACAGGAGAGCCCCCGTGCTCAGTTCCACAACCTTTACTTCCGCGGAAACGGTGGCAATCTTCTGGGTGCCATCGGCCCGTATCCCTGCAATGCGGGTGGTCCCATAAATAAAGCGATCCGCTTTGCCAGTTAAGGTTTTCCTGGCCAGGGAAAGAATCGCCGTATCGTCGGACCCCATAATTTGTTCGGCCGAAAGGGGGGCAACGCTCAGCCTAAATCCATTGCCGGTAAGACTTTGCAAAAGGGCACTGTTGGTACTCTTTATCTCTCCTTTCCCGTCCTGGTTGATATCCACAATAAGAACCGCCGTGGGAACAGTCTTGGCCCGGGATATGACGGTGTACTCAAAGGTAACCCGTTTGGCCGCAATAGCATCCTCTAAACTTGCTACCAGGTTCTGATATTTATCCGGGATACCGTAGAGGGCTTCCATCTCCGCCGAAAGGTCGAGTCGCATGGTAAGCTGGGCCTTTCCAACAAAATCCGGCCGGGGATGATCAAAAAGCACTTCCCCCCGCTCGTTGCTCAAGAGCTTTTGAGTGCGGGTTACCATTCTGCCATTTGGCTGGCGGCCCTGGTAACTTACCAATACCGTAACCCCCGCCAGGGGTTTTCCACTCACCAGCACCTGGGCTTTAAAAGGCTCGGCGAAGGTTCCACCTGAGCTTGTCTCGAGGCGGTCATTCAGTTTCCGCACCTCCAGACGGGCAAGGGCTTCTCGGGCATTGTTAAGGTTCCGTTCAAGTTTGATCGCCGCATTATCGATGTTTGCCCCTGAGGCGGCTACCGCGGCGGTGATGAATTTCCGAACCGCCCCAATCACATCCCCCGCAGCAAGGAGTTCCTGCCCTTCCCGTTCGGGAACCGCCACGGCATCGATCTTCTCCTGGAACACCGCCTGGATTCGTCGCTTTTCTGCCTCCAGATCCTTGGTAAGATAGCGCCCCAGGATGTAGACCGTTACGCCATTTGGTTTTTTCAAGACGTATCGTTCTGCTACCTGGAAGCCACTCATGCGACTCGTGGAACTTTGTTTTACGGTTTGGACCAGTTCTGCCTGAAAACTATCCAGGGTTGAACGGGCAGTGGCGGTGGACTCCGCGGTCACCGTGACTCCAATATAGCGCATTATTTCTGCCACGAGGCTTGCAGTTGCCGCCTCGGTAGCCTGAACTTCTCCGTTCACGGGGCCATCCGCATATCCCACAAAGAAGGTGTATCCATCTCTGGGGGCCGGAGTCTCGATGGTCCAGGCTGGCGGCGGAGCGACCTGACTCTGAGAAGAGGCCGGCGCACTCGCACAGGAAAAAACCACAAGGGCCCATGCCCACAGGATTGCCTCTGAAATCAACCGTATCTTCGTATGTCTTTTCATGACCTTTCCTAAAAAAAAGGGCGGTTCCTCTTTCGATAGAACCGCCCGGGTGTACGCTTTAATGTAGCCCTGGCAACGCCCCGGGAGCTACATCACTACCGGCTTAGAAGCCCTCGTAGAAGGCCTGTTTTACCCGATCCACCGCGGTCTGCTGTTCCTTGGTAAGGGGTTTGTCAGGCTTTACCCCATTCAGGACAGCATCGATTTGCTGTTTAAGGGTATCCTTGTTGATAACCACCAGCACATAGTAATCGTACACTTCCCGGTCAACGGTTTTCCCATCCGGTTTAAAGTACCGCTTAAGTACCCAGAAATCTGCCTCTTTGCGGGCCCCGGAATAACTTGCATCGCTGGCGGCCTTTACCACGTTTTCAAAGTAGCGGCCATATTCGTCATCGGGGCTCCCTGCCGCAGCACCGGCGAAGCGGGCCTGTACCCGAGTAGATACCATTCGGGCAATTTCCTGAGTCACCGAGAAGCCCGTGGCCCACTGTTTCAGGGCATTCAAATTGGTACCGTTATCTTCTGCCACAAAGCAGTAGAAGTCCTTATATTTGGGAAGAGCCTCTATATCGCTCAAACCACCGCCGTTCATGTACACTTCAAGCCATTCGGGGATAGTTCCACCCAGGGCCATAGTTTTGTGATCTACTACCACATAGTTTGGCCCCTTTTGGGGAACTTCCGCCGGCTTTTCTGGAGTGGCGGCCGGTTGACTGGCACACCCTATGAAAATCCCTACCGCCAACACAGCTAATACTGCGAATACTAACCGTTTCACGCTCTACCTCCCTATACCTCTATTTAATTTTTAGAACCTCAGGGGTTCTTTTATAAACGTACCACAGAGAAGACCATTTTTCAGGGCCAATCAAACGGAGAACTTTTTCTCCTCAGACCCCTTATGGTCCCCATATGTCGGCCCTCCGAAAGTTTTAAGTTTCCGACGAGCCATTCTTTTTACTTAATGTTAATTCCCCGTGTTAAAAGTTATAGTTTTTCCCCGGGTGTATACCCAATAGGCATTTTCCATTCCCGGAGTCTTTTCAAAGGCACTATAACAGGCATCTTCCAAATCAGAAAGAGAACCAAAGAAGTATACATCCATAATCGTCTGATCCGCCGCGCTGGGCCCCATCACAATTTCCCGCACCCGGCTGCGGAGATTCCTCCGGAACGTAGAAACGGCCCGGGAATCGGGAGTTTTCTGAATAATAACCTGATAGCGAATCCCGTTTGCGTAACGGTTCCTGAGAACATTCACCGAATCCCGTACCACCCGTCCCATAAGCTGAGCAGTCCCCGCCGTTAAAGCATTCAGGAGCGCATCCTCCTGGGAAGAGGTACTCACCGAGCGATCGGTCCGGTATGTTACTGACCCAAGGAGTTCCGCCGTAGAAGGATCATACATGTTGGCCGTAAAATTCGCTTCCCCATAGTGACGATTGTTCTCTGTAAAGGACCGGGGACTACAATCTAGTTCGACGTATATATCGGCCCCCAGTTTCTGCGCTATGTACTGAACAAGGGACATAGAAGCCCCTACTTCTGCTTCGTAGGCAGATCGCTGGTCTTGCATATTCTTAACTAGTTGGTCATATTGCACCACATCGTAGCCCTGACGTAACAGGTATTCATTCCCCTTGGTTAAGATGGACCGTTTCTGGAATTCCGAAACCTGGGCGCCCTCTTTCATGACCACCATGTATTTAAGCCGTTTCAGATAATTTTCAAAAAACTGTTTTTCCCGTGGGGTAAGTTCTGCTGGTGGCTCCACCGGGCCGGTATCCTGGGTGGTAAGGCCAGTGCTTGTGCCGCTTTGCGCCGTTGTTGCCGTATCGGTAGCAGCGGCCTGGGCATTCGACTGGGCGGTTCCATTGCTAGAGGCGGGCCGTTCCCCGGTAATTAACGACTCGGCCCTCTGGCGGGCATCCGACTTAGGAGCAGTTTGACCGCTTCCCGAGGAAGCAGGTTGCTGTTCTGCAGAAGCAGGGGAACTTTCCGGCGTACTCACACAGGAAAGAAATCCCACAAGCAGTATCCCTGCTCCCATCCAGAGTATCTTTTTATACATTGGTATTCTCCTCCCTCGTTGTTATCAAATTGTATAACAGCGCCAGGGATTTTTCAAATAGAGGTTTTATTTTTTTATTTATTTTTCGTAAGAAAGCCCAAATTCATCTACTATCACTACAGGGAAACTGGGGATAGGCTCTGATCCTTCCTCAGAAGAAGGGCCTTTTCCTGAACCAAGAACCACCTGCCCTGCCATTTCTTGGGTCGCTTTGTCTGGTTTTGTAAACAAAAGATAAGAAGAAGCATCGTACCATTGACATTGAAGCAGGACCGTCTCTCCTTCTTCTGAAGGAGGAATTTCGACTCCGAGAGGGCTCCCTTTCTGTTTATCCAGGGAAGAATTGTTTTTATAACTTACGGTAATCCGTAACTCCGATATTTCATCGATTACCGTATCCGAGGGAAAAGGAATGCGTAGTTCTTTTTTTTCAGAACCATACATCGCTTCTACAATCAAGGCTGCTTCTTTAAACCGAAGGGTCATTAAAAGCATTCCTTCTTGAATTGTCGCCCAGATCCCTTCTACATCTTTACTATAAGGAGAGAAGCGCCACTGGTAACGATGCGACACCGTTTCTTGCTTCTTTAGATAGGAAGTCGTATCGAGTACATATCGATCCTGGGATCCTATCACCATCCCATAGGAATTTCCCCGGCCTTCCCACCGGGGCTCTGCCTGCCCAGAAGAAGAACGCCAGAGAGGCTTTTTTGTAACCGCATCTTCTAAATTCCCCTCAAAACGAGAAAGAACTTCATAGGGATAGTCCCTATCCTGTAATCCAGGCTTGGTTGCCTTTTTAGAAACAAACACACTCATCTTCTGGGTAAGGTAGGGGGGATTCGTTAACCCCATTTTGAGAGGATGCTCCGGATATATCCGGGCCGTGAGGACCACCGTTCCTTCCTTACTGGGGGTTTGCCAGAAGAAAGCATGTTGTCCACCCTCTATATACCCCTCAGCTATTTTAGTGGTTCCCCCATACCATTCTATGTACGGAGTAAGTTCCTTCCCCGCACTAAATGAAGTGTTTATCAAAATAGGAAACTCCGGAGGAACCATGGGATAGGCAGAACCAGTGCCAGGAGGATAGGTTCTGATACTTTTAACAGCAAAATTTTCCTTCCCAAGATAATAAAAATCATATTGAGACGTACCAAGGGCACCTTCTTCCCCCTCCACCACACAGACCATGCGATACGGCCCCGGAAGGAGAGTAAGCGGAAGAGAAAAGGGAGAAAAAGAAAAGGATTCAACCGAAGAAATAGCCCCTTCTTTTTTCTGGGTCATACTACTCGCATTTACGGGATAGGTTAGGGTGTCCCCTATCACCTTGTTTTTTGTATCAGTAATTTGAATTGTCACTCCCCGCATCGAAGCATCAGAAAGATTAAGAGAAACCAGTGAAGGAGTAATAAGAGTACCTTCCCGGATCAACCACCCTTCTGCAGAGAGGGGTGCCTCATACTGCATAGTAACTTTATACGCCGGATCTGTGGTCAGAAAGTCCAAGGTCTCTCCACAGCCAACGAGAAATAGAGAGAAAGAGAAAAACAGAAAATCTCCAAAATCTCTAATTTTTTTCATTTCCAATTTACTATTATAAACTATTTAATCATTTTTTTCCATATAGAAGACTAAAAATTGGTGGGTTAACAGGCCAGATACTGAGGTAGGTACCCGGTGGCAACATTTCTTCGTTCAGTATAAAGCTGAACTTGCATAATGGGTTTGTCCCTGAAACAGTCTAATTTCTTAAAACCCTCATTTCCTTCTTAATAAGGGTACACAGTTGATGACAGGTATACCAAATTCAACGAACCATTGCCAGCGGCTAAAGAAACGGGTACAATAGCCCCATGCGCGCCACTCGGGCAATCATTCATCTAGAGCATTTTAAAAAGAATCTTGAAGCGATTCGCCAAAAAATTGGTCCCCATCCTTTTATATGTCTTCCCGTAAAGGCCGATGCCTACGGCCATGGGGCCGTTCGAATAGCCATCGCGGCGTTACAAATGGGGGTAAAGTACCTGGCCGTGGCCTCAGTCCAGGAGGGTATAGAACTACGCCAGGCGGGCATCGTAGCACCCATTCTCCTTTTTTCTCTCCCCATTCCCGAAGAAATCCCCGATTTGGTACGGTACCGTCTTACCCCTCTTGTCTCGGATGGAGAATTCTGCGATGAATTCGCCCGCCATGTGGCAACCACCGGGGAATGCCGGCCAGTCCATCTTAAAATCGATACAGGAATGGGTCGTATTGGCTGTCAGACCCAGGAAGCACCATCATTGGTACAACGGATTCATGCCACGGGGGTACTTCGCTTAGAAGGAACAGCCACCCATTTTGCGGTGGCCGATTCCCTTTTGCCAGAGGATATTCAATACACCCAAAAACAGATTCGGGCATTTAAAGAAGCAATCGAGCGCATTCGAGATAGGGGCTACGATCCGGGCATCCTCCATGCGGCCAATTCTGGAGCGGTAGTTCTCCACGAAGAGGCCTATTTTGACATGGTTCGTCCCGGCCTTTTAGCCTATGGATATCCACCGATAAAAGAGCGGGCAGGCTCAGTGCCTGTTCGGCCAGTAATGGAGCTTCAAAGCCGGGTCGTGTTTATAAAAAGGGTTCCTCAGGGCACATCCATCTCCTATGGGCGAACCTGGCAGGCTCCGCAGGATACCACCATTATTACTATCCCTGTGGGATATGCCGACGGCCTGGTACGGGGCCTTTCGGGGAAATTTTCTGTGTTTATCCGGGGGGCTCTGTACCCACAGGTAGGTCGCATTTGCATGGATCAATGCATGGTTGATGTGGGGCCGAAGGCCACCATACAACGTTGGGATGTGGTAAGCATCTTCGGGGGACCCCTACCCTGTCCAAGCGCCGCCGATCTGGCGGAACAGCTCGGCACCATTCCCTACGAAATCACCTGTGGTATTAACAAACGGGTACCCCGGGTGTATGTGGAATGAACCGGATTACGGCATTCAACGCTGATCCCTCTTTTGAAACACAAGAGGAGAAGCTGAACACCATATGCAAGGAGTAAAGATACCTATGAAGGCACCGCAAACCCTCCCCCTGCTCTCCGACATCGAGATTTCCCGACGCGCCCCCATTCAGCCTATTGAAACAATCGCCCATCAGCTAGGAATTCCCCGCGACATGGTAGAACCCTATGGCCGATACAAAGCCAAAATCCGATTAGAAGCCATTTCAGAACAAAGGGAAGCCCATTATAAAGGGCTTCAGGGAAGGTTGCAGGATGGTTCACCACAACGAAGGGCCCACTACATTGATGTAACTGCCATTACCCCCACTCCCCTCGGGGAAGGGAAAACCACCACCACCGTAGGCCTGGTACAGGGATTGGGATTCCTGGGGAAAAAGGCCGTGGCAACCCTGCGGCAACCCTCGCTGGGCCCCACTTTTGGGATAAAGGGGGGCGCCGCCGGGGGCGGTTACAGCCAGGTAATCCCGATGGAAGACATAAACCTGCATCTTACGGGGGACATCCATGCGGTGGCGGCGGCCCACAACCTTTGTGCCGCCGCTATCGATGCCCGGCTCTACCACGAGAATCGCTGGTCCGACAGTTATTTTGAAAAAATAGGCCTTTCCAAACTGCACATAGACCCCACTCGCATTCTCATTGGCCGGGTGGTGGACATGAACGACCGAGTACTTCGACACGTGACGATTGGCATGGGTTCCCCGGAGGATGGGCCCCTGCGGGAAAGTCATTTTGATATTGCCGTGGCCAGCGAGGTAATGGCCATCCTTGCCCTGGCCAAAAACATAGCGGACCTCCGGCAACGGATTGGTAAAATGGTAGTAGCCTACGATACCAAGGGGAAGCCCCTGACCGCCGAAGATTTCGGTGTGGCGGGAGCCATGACCGCCCTTCTGCGGGATGCCATAAAGCCCAATCTCCTTCAGACCCTGGAAGGCCAGGGAGCCTTTATCCATACGGGGCCCTTTGCAAACATCGCCCACGGCAATTCATCTATCCTGGCGGATGAACTGGCCCTGCAGTATGCGGACTACGTGGTAACAGAAAGTGGCTTTGGGGCCGATATGGGGTTTGAGAAATTTGCGGATATCAAATGTCGAACCTCGGGCTACACCCCCGATGCGGCGGTTCTTGTCTGTACCGTCCGGGCCCTGAAGGTCCACGGGGGAGGACCGGCGGTGGTGGCCGGGAAACCTTTGTCCGATGTATATAAAGAAGAAAATCTAGAATTGCTCAAAAAAGGCCTGGTCAATCTGGAAGCCCACCTGCGCATTGTCCAGCGCTTTGGGATTCCCGCGGTGGTTGCTATTAACGCCTTCCCCACCGACACGGAAGCCGAATGGGAATGTATTCGAGAGGCCGCTCTCAGAGCAGGAGCCTTTGACGCCGTGGTAAGCCACCATTGGGGCCGGGGTGGCGAAGGGGCCGCAGAACTGGCCGCGGCGGTGGTACGGGCCTGCGAGACCCCCTCAACGTTCCGCTTCCTGTATCCGCTGGAGTGGTCCCTGGAACAAAAAATAGAAACCATCGCCCGGGAAATTTACGGTGCCGATGGGGTGGACTACACCGACAAGGCCCGCGAGGAACTAGAACACCTGGAAAGCAAAGGCTACGGGAACCTTCCCATCTGCATGGCCAAGACCCAGTATTCCCTTTCCCACGACCCCGAATTGAAGGGCGCCCCCAGGGGCTGGCGTCTTCCCATTCGGGAGCTGCGCCTTGCGGCAGGGGCAGGTTTTGTCTATCCCCTGTGCGGGGACATCACCACCATGCCGGGGCTCCCCAGCAAACCCTCTTTTATGAACATCGATATTGATGAACAGGGAAACATCCAGGGACTGAGCTAGTATCGTCGGGGCCTCCCGAAAAACAGGGCCCAAAAAGTAGGCAGCCTTTCCTAATCATTATCTGTGGAGGAAGGAAGGGGGCCTGGCCTATTGCTCCCTGATGAAGAGAGATAAAGGGGGGCCCCACTTTTTTCCTCCCTAATGGAGACATTTTCCTCTCTGATGCAGAGATACAGGTCCGCCGGTCCTTCCCCCTGGAGAAAGAGAGGGAGCGCTTTTTTCCTCCCTGATTAAGAGAAAAAGGGCCGTCGGTCCTTCCATTCCAAAAAGCCAGGGGACTACAGGACAACTAAAACCCTGGCATATCGTAGAGGCCCCCCGCATTTAGCACGTCGGTCCAGCCCGCGTTTTTAAGAAGCTTTGCGGCCAGGGCACTGCGAGAACCGGAGGCACAATACAGAACCACAGGACGGGTCTTCGGCTCCAGTTCCGAAAGACGCGACATAAGCTCATGAACAGGAATATTGATGGCCCCCGGATAGGCCTCATCCATGAATTCGTCCACGGTACGAACATCCACCACCAGGGCGCCCGCTTTAATTTTTTCTTCAACTATGTTGACAGCCATCTTACACTCCTCTCTTATCATTTCGTTTATCATTTTGTTGGTACGGCCTGTACGGCCGCTTTTCTAAAAGGCCAAGGGCCTCGAATTTTGGTGGGGTTTTTCTCTCCCCCACGAGGCAGGCGGAACATCGTCCTGAGGCTCCGCCTTCATACACTACGTTACGCTTCAAAAGGCACCGAATACCGGAGCGCCGCCCACCCTCCGGATATGCTTGCTACCTGGGACCACCCTTTTTGCAGGAGAATTCGGGATGCCAGGTGCCCTTCAAAGCCACCGGCAGAGATAAACCGCACCGGCCGATCCCGGGGAATCTCTTCGAGCCGATCCCGCAGTTCATCTAAGGGGATGTGCAGGGCCGAGGCCATATGTTCCCGGGCGTATTCCCCATAGGTACGAACATCCACCAGAAGGGGCCGCTGCGATTCCTCTCTGGCAAGCTCCTGGACCACCTCGGATACCGATATGGTGGGGCTATACCCATCAAGACTATTCTGGGCCACAAAGGCCGCCATGTTGATAGGATCATTCGCCGAAGAATAGGGAGGGGCATAGGCAAAATCGAGTTCCCCCAGATCATCAATAGAAAGGCCTGCAAAAAGCGCTACTGACAGGGCATCGATCCGTTTATCCGCACCGGCCTTTCCGTAGGCCTGGGCGCCCAAGAGCTTTCTGCTCCTTTCATCGAAGACCAGGGTAAGCAATAGATCCTCCGCTCCCGGATAATAGGTGGCGTGGTGGGCCTTCTGAATGGTGACTTCCCGGGCGGAAAAGCCCATCCGTCGGGCCGCCGCCAGAGAAAGCCCCGTAAGGGCGGCGGTTTCGTCAAAGACCTTAACCACCGACGTTCCCAGGGCACCCCGATAGGCCCGTGGCGCAGGATGCTCCTTCGGAAGGGAGGCCTGGTCTTGAGAAAGGGCCGAATTCCCGGCGTGGAAAGCCGCCGCAGCGGTGTTTCCCCGGGCGGCGGCCCCTTCCAGAGCAGTTCCCCTTACACGGGCCACCATGTTCGTAGCCGCAAGCCGCCCCTGCCGGTTCGCAGGCCCCGCCAGGGGAATCCGGACCTTTTCTCCCGAAACACGGGAAACAATCTCCACCATATCGCCGGCCGCCCAGATCCACGGGTCAGATGTCTGGAGATACTCATCCACCAGCAGGGCTCCCGTGGAACCAAGGGCAAGGCCCGCATCCTTTGCAAGCTCCACATTGGGCCGAACCCCCACCGACAGCAACACCATATCGGCGGGGACAATGGTTCCATCATTTAATTGAACCGACCCCTCCTGAATCGCCGCGACTCCCCGGGACACATATACCCGGGCGCCGGCCTCTTCAAAGCGTTCCTGAATTTTCTTCCCGTACAGATAATCCATCGGCGGCATCAGATGGTCCGTCAGTTCCACAATGGTTACCGAAAGGCCCCGCTGGATAAAGGCTTCTGCCGTTTCAAGCCCAATAAAGCCCCCACCGACTACAACGGCTGTTTTAGGATTTTTCGTTTTAAGGAACGCAAGAATCCGATCCATATCGGGAATGGTCCAGAGCTTAAAAACATGGGGAAGCTCCACCCCCGGTAAGGGCGGAATCACCGGCGTGCCCCCCTGGGCAAGGAGTAAGGCATCGTAGGGGACTTCTTCAAGTTTATCGGGGTCCGACCCTGGCTGGGTGCTACGGACCTGCACTTTTTTAGCGGCCCTGTCAATGGTTACCACCTCTGTCGAAAGCCGGACGTTCACCCGATACCGGCTGAAAAACCCCTCCGGCGTCTGGAGTAAGAGCTTACTCCGCTTTTCGATATCCCCCCCAATATGGTAGGGCAACCCACAGTTAGCAAAAGAAACATAGGGACCCCGTTCAAGGAGCACTATTTCCGCATCCTCATCAAGCCGACGGATCCGGGCTGCGGCGGTAGCCCCCGCCGCCACACCGCCCACAATAACGTACCGATTATTCGCCATAAATCGCTGGATCTCCTCTGTAAATATATAATAAAATATATATAATTTGATATATATAGTCAAGGTTATTTCATTTATTGACCCAAATCAGAATAGAGCGTATATTCAGGTAATTAGTATTGAGAGAAGGAGTAACCATATCGATGCCATATAAGAAGTATGTTCATATGCAAGAACAGGAAGAAGATACCGATCAGGAAGCACAGAACATGCCGGGACCGGATCCACTCCTGGCACGGATGCTCAAGACCCGGACCATTCTTCTGTCAGGAGAAATAAACAAGGAACTGGCAGAACGAACGATCCGCCAGTTGTTGTTGCTGGAAGACATGGGAACCGATCCTATTCGGATTTTCATCGACTCCCCCGGCGGCGATGCCGATGCGGGATACGCTATTTTCGATATGATCCGTTTTGTGAATCCCCCCGTATGGACCATTGGGATGGGCCTGGTCGCCAGTGCGGCCGCCCTGGTGTTGCTTGCGGCCCCCCGGGAACGGCGGGTAGGACTTCCGAACAGCCACTATCTCATTCATCAACCCCTGTCGGGTATCCGGGGAGTGGCCACGGATATCGAAATCCATGCCCGGGAAATTGAAAAACTCCGGGAACGGATAAACCGGCTTATCGCAGACGAGACAGGACAACCGGTAGACCGGGTGGCCCGGGACACAGACCGGGATTTCTGGATGAATGCGGAAGAGGCCCTTTCGTACGGACTTATTTCCCGAATTATCCAGAACCGCAAAGATTTAGAATCGTAACGCCCAGGGGCTTATAGTGTAACCAAAGGATGATTCAAAATGTTATATACGCATAACTTTCACAAGGTAGGATTTGAAGGATGACAAAATATCTCATCACCATAAGTGTGTTCTGGTGCGCCGTGCTCGGCGTTCTTCCTGCCCAGCAGGAGGTTCCCGTTCCGGCGATGGTTTTTGTGGAAGGGGGGACCTTCTGGCAAGGGAGTAAAGAGGCTCCCTACAGTTCAAACGAACGGGCCCATCGAACTACCCTTTCTTCATTTTATATTTCCCAAACGGAGGTTACCCAGGAATTGTGGACCGCCGTAATGGGAACCAATCCTTCCCGTTTCTCCGGCAAGGATCGACCCGTGGAAAATGTAAGCTGGCTCGATGCGGTTAAATTCTGCAATGCCCTGAGCGAACGTCACGGCTATACCCCCGCGTATACGATTTCTGGATCGACGGTAGAGTGGAACCGGGAAGCCAATGGCTACCGACTACCCACCGAGGCAGAATGGGAATATGCAGCCCGGGGGGGTATAAAGGGGGCCATCACTGAGGAACCCCTTACCCGTTCACCCTACTCAGGCGGTTTTGATATAAACCAGATCGCATGGTATGACGCCAACAGCGGGAAAGCCTCCAAACCGGTGGCCACCAAAGCTCCCAACGAGCTGGGTATTTACGACATGAGCGGCAATGTGTGGGAATGGTGCTGGGATTGGTATGGCGAATATCCCAGCGGCGAGGTAACCAACCCCACGGGACCGGAGAAATCCACCGGCTACCGGGTATTGCGGGGAGGGGCCTGGTTTACGCCGGCTAAGCTTACCAGAACTACCTACCGCTACTGGAACACCCCCACCTTTAAAAGCAATTCGGTGGGCTTTCGTATTGCCCGGAATGCGGATGAAGAGATCCGGCTTTCCCTTCCCGCCGAGTTATCGGTAGACCCCTATCAAATCCTGTCGGCACCGGTAAAACATCCGTAAGAAGATTGAATCCAGGGGAAACACCCCGGTCGGCGGCGGCCCAGGAACAAGAACAAAGATCCTCGGGGGACTCTGGGAATGACGGTCTTTGATGACAGAGGGGCGGGCGGCGGCCCTGGAACAAAAGCCTCGGGGGCTACGGTAATGACGACCCTTGATGAAAGAGGGAGCGGCGGCGGACCCTTATCAGGATGGCCCTGAGGCAACCCCTCCGCTATTCGGCCAGGGCCACAGCCATGCCGGCCCGGGGGATTAAAAAAAGAGCAGGGGCGCCTGGAGTTGTCGCCCTTGAAGAGAGACCAGGGGAGCCTGGGGCTGTTGCCCCCTTGAAAAGAGACAAGGGTGCCTAGAATTGTCACCTTTGAAAAAAACCAGGGGTACTCATAGGCCCCTTTTTACAGGGTCTGGAGTTTTTCCACCACCTCCGAGAGAAGGGGCAGGAGTTGTTTCTTTCGGGAAACCATATCCTGTAGGAGATACACCCCCTCTTCTACCTTTGGGAAGGGTAACAGGGAAACAAAGGCCCTATCACCGGTAACAAAAAAGAGGGAATTGAGTTCTGTCACGTCGGTCACCATAAGGCCACTGAACAGGGCCTTTTCGGCCTTCCGCAGCCCTTCCAGTTCCTGGAGAATTTCGCCCTTTCGGCGTACCAATTCTTCCGGTGCATCGGTTTCGACCTGACTCACCGTAAAGTGCAGGCTCCCCTCATCATATTCTTTCATATCCATCCGAATAAGTTCATCCGCCGGCCGGGCATTAATCGTACTGGACGCAGCCATAAGGTCCTGCCCCAGGCTTTGAATATCCAGCCCCGTAATCGAAGCCAGGTATTCGGCCGCCTCCAGGTCCACCGGGGTGGTGGTAGCCGACTGGAGTACCAGGGTATCCGCCAATATTCCACACAGAAGGATAGAAGCGGTCGGCCGATCGAGCGGAATCCGTTCTTCCCGATAGCGGTTGGTAATCAGGGTACTCGTGGCACCCACGACTCGATTGATAAAGGTGATAGGATAGCGGGTAGAAAGATTTCCCAGCCGGTGATGATCGATAACTTCTAGAATACGATAATTTTCTATGCCTTCGATAGCCTGACTGGGCTCGTTATGATCCACCATAATCACCTGAACCTGGGGTTCTTTGATAAGATCCCCCTCAGAAAGGATGCCCACTACCTGGCTCGCATCGTTTACCACCGGGACACAGCGGGAGATAGACTGGCTCAGGGCTTGCCGAACCCGACGAACCGGCTCCCGTTCATGGACAGGGGCCACCGACTCATCCCCCATAAATCCCACCGGGGTAGAATAAATGATAAGCAAGGAGGTAGAACTTGTATCAAAGGGGCTTATCATCACAGAAACCCGACGGGCCTCTGCCAGGGCTATCAATTCCTTATCGATGGTATTGCCGTTGGTAATGATAAGGGCCCGAACCCGCCGTTCGATACAAAACCGCTGGATATCTTCCCGATCCCCCACAATCACCAGGGCATTTTCGGGGACCTCCGCCTCCAGGTGACGTTGAAAGGTGTCTCCCGCCAGGGCCGCCACCACCACCGGAGAAGGTCGAACGTCCTTCTCATCAAAGAGGGTAAGGGGCTGAGCCCGGAGGGTAGTCAGTAACAATTGGATAGACGTCGGAATCGCCGCTTTTTTATGGGGATTGATTTTTTTAAGGATATAACGGGCGAAGGCATTGTAATGCAACAGGCTTCGATAGGTCCCGTCGGCGTTCACGATGGGAAGCACCTTAAGGCCATCCTGTTCCATCCGTTCCAGGGCCTCCCAGAGAGAAATATCGGCCGTCACCGTCACCGCCGGTTCTGAGAGATAGTACCCCACCTTTGGGATAAGGTCTGGCAAATACTCCGGAATGGGCACCCCGAAACGAGTAAAAATATATTCCGTTTGGGGATTGATTTTTCCCGCCCGGGCAGGTCGATAGTTCGTAAACCCCTGCAATTGCTTAAGCCGGGCATAGGCCGCGGCGGACACCACCGAATCCGTATCGGGATTTCGATGACCAAGAACATACACTATGGATTCCATACACTCCGTATCCTTATCCCTGAATGGTTTTGGCACTATACAAGCTGATACTGGGGCCCTCAAAAAGCATCGTGCCATCCGGATAGGGTTTCCCATGGGAAACCAGGGCTTCCCCTTTCTGAAGGGCAGCCTCCAGTAGAGGCGGGGTCTTTATGACGGCGCTTTTCCAGTCAGAACCTGCCTTTCCCCCCGGGCTAAGACGAATAGGCCGCCGCCGCAGGTTGATAAGTCCCTGGATAGTACCACAGCGGCTAAAGAGATGGTAGACCTCGCGTGCTAAGGCCTGAACACCGTATTCATAGCCCGCAAGCCTTTCGTACAGAGAAAGGACGCGCCCCGTAAAATCCAAATCCTCCGGGGTAAGCCGGCGGGGGTCGTCGGAAACCATGAGCTGGCTGCCAAGGCAGAAATTGACCAGGGCGATAAGTTCCTTCTCGTTCCAGGAAAGGCTACAATTTTCGGAGCGAAAGAAAATCACGTCCGGGTCGTTTAAAAAAAGGGTCCCGTTCAGGTAGGAGCGGCCGATGGTATCCAGCAGGTTTACCCGGGCGGCGGGGCGGCCTACGTGGCCAATAAGGCGTACCTTGGGCCACTCCCAGTGTTCCCGGGTATCCGCCCCAATACGGGAAAGGGGGAAATAGGGATAGGACTGCCCAAAGGGAACGCCGCACCCAAGGTACGCCACGGGCCTGCCCCTGCCGTCCTGAACCCGGCGGGTGAGGATCTGGCAGGCCCGATGGTACCACTGGTAGGCCGCCCCGCCGCCGCCGAAAGCCCCGTGTAAGAGCCCCGCATACATGAAATCCAGCTTAAGATACCGGAAGCCCCATCCATCAATAATGGTGTCCATGAGCTGCGAAAGGTAGGCGAGCACCTCCGGCAGGGAAAGATCGAGGGTATAAAACCTTCCATCCCACTTGTCGTTAAAGCCCGCCACCACGGGATCGCCCTTTTCATCCCGCAGAAGCCAGTCGGGGTGTTTATGAAACAGCTCCGCCCGCCGGGTTACCAGGAAAGGGGCTATCCAGAGCCCGGGGATATAGCCCCGCTCCTCAATGTCCTGAGCAAGGGGCTTTAATCCCCGGGGGAATTTTCGCTCATCAATCTCCCACTGACCCACCGCCCGTTCCCATCCATCATCAATCTGAAAAACAAGGGGACGGTTTTTATCCAGATAGTATCGTTTAATGAAGTTATCGTTCAAAGAGAGATCTTCTAAGTCCTGACGAATAAGGGCTTCGTCGATGTGGGTGTAATGGTTATACCAGGACTCATAGCCCCCCGGCAAAGCATCCGGGGCAGTAAGGAAGGCAAGGGTATGAAAATTATGGTCCTGGCGGTACAGGGAACGAAGGGTATCCTTCAACAAAAAATAATCAGGAGCAAAAAAGAGGGAGAGCTCCGCAAGAATATCGCCGGCTTTCCAGGTTTTTCCCCTGGCAAAGATCTCTATAGAAACCCGCCGGGCCCGGGGACATATCCGGTATGTGGTAGGGGGGAAACGACTGCCTTCTTTACTAGCCAGAACCACATACTGAGAGCCCCTTCGAAAATACACGATCCAGTGTCCAACAATCTCTCCTCTGGCCGGAGCATCCCCATCCCGATTGGTAAAGCGTATCAGTTCCGGCACCACCGCAACCTTCCGGGGAAGCACCTCTCCCGGCCCCAATTCCCATCCCGCCGACCAGGACTGCCAGCCCCCTGGATGCACCACCAGCTCCCGGGAATTGGAGAAAAAATCCGCTGCCCCTTCTAATTCCCTCACCCAGGAAGCTAGTTCATCATAGGAAAAACTATCCAGGAGATGACCATACTCATCTACCGTGTGTTCTCCTGTGGCCATATATTGAAGGGTGATTCTTTTTTGATCTGAGCCCACGTCTTTCGTCATAAGTCTTTTTATATTAGGTATTTCCATTTTTTCCTCCTTTCTGGTAGTATACACGGGGAAGATAAAATCCTCAATGTTAATCAGGAGAAAAGAATATACCCATGATACAACTCGTGGCTTTTTTAGGGAATCCTGGCAAAGAATATGAGAAAACCCGTCATAATGTGGGCTGGCTTTTGGCAGAGCGACTTTCTTTTTATGGTGACCTTTCCTGGCAACGGAAACACCAGGGACGCCTGGCCATCCTCGAAAAGGAGAAGCTGCTATCTTTAACAGAGAAAAACACCGGTATACCAGAGGGAAAAACTGGGGGCGGCATTTCTCAATCCCAAAAGGGTCCCTCGCCGGCCACGGGCGCCCATCATACAGCGGGTACCTCCCAGGCCCATTCTGCCGCCAGCCCTACCAGCGGGGGTTCAGATATAAAAGGCACCCTTCCTTCCAGGATTTATTTTCTTTTTCCTGAAACGTACATGAATCTTTCGGGGAAATCGGTACGAGCGGTGGCGGATTTCTATCGGATTCCCCATAGCGAAATTCTCGTGGTCCACGATGAACTTGAACTTCCCTTTGGAACCATCTCACTCAAATACGGTGGAGGGCTTGGGGGACACAATGGGCTGCGGTCGTGCCGGGCCGAATTAGGAACCGCCGATTTCTGGCGCCTGAGAATCGGCATTGGCCGACCGGAACATCAGGATATCGCAGGGTACGTGCTTTCTCCGTTTACCCGGGAAGAATCGCAACTCCTTGCCGACATACTCCAGCAGGTAGCCCGTCTTCTCGAGGCGTTGCTTACATCTGGCCCCGAACAGTTTGTACCCGAGTGGAATAAAAAGAAGGTAATTTCGGTATAGAAACCAGGGGGCATAAATAAAACGAGGTACCTGCTGGGGCTTTCAGTATCCACTCCAGTACCAAACAGAACAAAAACAAAGAGAAAATCATTTGCTTTCTCCCTGTCCATCTTTTATATTTTTATAGCAGGAGGAAGCCTATGAACAAAACTGGTTCTGGCTCTCTGTCAAGCATCGAAAAAAGCCTTACACTACTAGAAGAACTTTCTTCCCTCGGTATTGATTACACCAGGATAAAGGACCTCTGGTCCCGGATTAACGAGGAATTGGCCGAGGCAAAGGCGGCCTCGGAGGACCTCGCGGTCCTTAAGTCCCGTATCGCCCTCATGGAGGGGAACCACCAGGAAGTACCCATCCAGGACCAGGTAGATTTAGCAAAGGCCCACCAGGTCCTGGAGCGAGAACTGGGGGACCTGTTGTTCGCTATCATCGATGTATGCCGTTTGCTTCAAGTGCATCCCTGCACAGCCCTTGAGGCCGCCAACAAACGGATAGAGCGCAGCCTCGACTATGTCCGCACCTACTGCAGCAAAGAAGGGCTGTTCCCCGCCCTGTTAGATCCTAAAACCCTGGAAAAACTCTGGCAGGAAGGACAGCGGATTACCTACTTGAAACACAAGGCGCCCCCTTCCCCAGAGGGGGAAAAGGTTATTCCCTTCTCGGCGGATATCCGGTAAGGGAGAGAGAAACCGGCCTTTCTATTTCTGATGGGGGCTGGTGGCCCCCTTGACTGAAGGGGCCCCTTCCCTTCCTAATGATTTTATGAAAGAACCATCACACGAACATACCCAGACAGCCTTTGGGGAACTCTATCGTATCATTCAAACCCTTCGGGGACCTGGCGGGTGTCCCTGGGACCGGGAACAGAGTCCCGAAAGTCTGCGGGGAGCCCTTATCGAAGAAACCTACGAGTGCATCGAAGCCATCGATACAAAAGACACTGCCCATATTCGAGAAGAACTGGGAGATTTGTTTTTACTCGTTACCATGATTGCCTACATGCACGAACAGGACGGGGCCTTTTCGGTGGCCGAAACCCTGGAGGAAATTGGGGCAAAACTGGTACGGCGACACCCCCACGTCTTTGGTGAAAGCACCGCCCGCACCAGTGCGGAAGTCCTGGATCAGTGGGCCCGCATAAAGGTTGAACAGGAAGGCCGGGCCCCGAAAAACTCTCTTCTGGACGAGGTTTCCCGGGCCCTTCCACCCCTGGAACGGGCCTACAAATTACAAAAGAAGGCCGCTAAGGTGGGCTTTGACTGGCCTCAGCTGGAGGGGGTGTGGGAAAAAATCCATGAAGAAGAGGAAGAGGTGCGGGCCGCCATGGCGCACGCCAGCCAGGCCCCCAGCCCTGAACAGCAGGGTCAGCTGGAAGAAGAGTTGGGGGACCTTCTTTTTGCGGTGGTAAACCTCTGCCGCTATGTGCAGGTAGACCCTTCGGTGGCGTTGCAGCGGGCCAACATCAAGTTTACCGAACGCTTTAAAGCGGTGGAACGGGGCATGAAGGCCCTGGGGCTCCCGATGGGGCAGGAACATCTTGCCACCATGGACCGCCTCTGGAACGAAACGAAGGGCTAGTCCACCAGCGGTACCTCTGGCCCGCAGTTTTGTCGCCCCCGCCGGCAGCATCCTTGACTCGCAGCCCCAGACCCTCCGTACAGGGGGCAACGTTCTGGCTACGCGGCATTCCTCCCTGGGGGCGATGCCCTAGCCAGGGGGCGCCTCTCAGAAGAGGCGCACTTTCATTTTTTAACAGAGAAAAAACCGACCGCATTGCGGATCAGGTCAAGGGGCGCAACCGGCACGACATCCCGCTCTTTTTAATAGGCCTTTAGGATCTCCAGGATTCGTTCTTTTTCGATGGTCCTGAGAAAGTTTGCAAGCCGCGGGCCCTGGTCTTTCCCTATCAGGGCCTGGTAGGCTGCCCGGAAAAGGGTTTTCCCATCCATGTTGTGTTTTGCCGCCACCGCATAAATGGCCTCCCCACAGGTTTTATCATCCGGGAAGGTTTCGATTCGCAGGACCACATCGTCCCGGAGGGAACGAACTGCGGCAAGTTCTTCGGGGCTGAGATCCGCCCGTTCTCCCGCAGGCCGCAGTCGATAGCGGAAATCCTCGGGGGCACATTCCTGAATCCAGTACCAGGCGCATTCACAGCGGCGCCGGAAGGCGGGGATTTGTTCTGGCTTTATGTCAGGCAAGCGGGCGAGTACCTTTTCGATGTCCCCATCCGCAATCTGGAGCAGGTTACAGAGATGGCGGAAGGGTACCTGATAGGCCATCATTGGCGGCATGCCGGGCTGTACCTGGGAAAGCTCGTAAATGCGCCGTTCCTTCAAGAAGGTTTCTTCGTCCTTTGCCTGTTCTACCCCCCAGGCGATTCGCTCGGTCCTATCATAGTCTTCGTAGATTTTAATCACATCCAGGTCGAAGGAAATAGAAAACTCCGTGTTGGGACGGGTCCCCGCAAAGAGGTAGCGGGTCACCTCGGGGGTATACACCCGAAGCACATCATACAGGTCAATGACTTTTCCCTTGGAGCTACTCATTTTGCCGGGGGTACCCTTAATGCCGATGAAATCATAACGGAAGGTTACCGGTGGCTGCCAGCCATACACATCCTGGACCACATGCTTGGCCGTATCAAAGGAACCGCCCTGACTGTGATGGTCCTTTCCTGCGGGTTCAAAATCCACCTTTTCGTAAGCCCAGCGCATGGGCCAGTCCACCCGCCAGCCGAGTTTTACCCCCTTCGCCGTGCGGAGATCCACCGTTTCGGTATTTCCACAGCTAGTACAGTGATAGGTAAGACCCCACTGGCCATCCCAGCCATCTATCTCGGTGGTATCCCGGTTACAGGAATGGCAGAACACGCTCACGGGCCACCATTCCCCTTCTATCTTATGATCCTCGTCCCGATATTTATCCAGAATCTGCCGCAGGGTCTCCCGGTACTCCAGGGCTCGCCGTATCCCTTCGGCATACATCCCCGCCCGATAACGCTGGGATTGGTACAGGTACTCCGGTTCTATTCCCACCACAGGTAGAATGGACTCTACATCCCGTTCATGATGACGAGCATAGCTTTCGTCCCGTCCCCAGGGGTCGGGCACCATAGTAATAGGGAACCGAAGGTATTGGGCCAACAGTTCCTGCTGGGGCATATTCAAGGGAACCTTCCGAAACACGTCGTAATCGTCCCAGGAATATATAAAACGAACCTTTTTTCCCCGATCCCGCAAAGCCCGAACCACGAGGTCCACCGAAATAATCTCCCGAAAATTTCCGATATGCACCGTTCCCGAAGGGGTTATCCCGGAAGCACAGGTATAGAGCTCTTTTTCGCCCTTTTCTCGAATAATCTTTTCTGCGGTTTGATCCGCCCAATGCACGCTGAGTCTATCCATAACAGGGGGATTATACCGAATCAGGGGGAACTCGACAATGGGAAAGAAAATTCTACGACCGCCCCGTTATCGGTATACCACTGGAACTGGCCCTTGAGTTGTTCCATAAGGCCCTTCATCAGAGTAAAACCGAGGCCCCCCTTTGTCTGGGGAGAAAAGTCCTCGGGGAATCCCGGGCCGTTGTCTCGAATCTGGATTACAAATGATGGGTTCTGACGGGAAAGCAGGACCCGTATCATGCCGGTCCTTCCCGGGGAAGCGCCGTATTTTACCGCGTTCATGGTTGCTTCAAAAACCGCCAGGGCACAGGGGATGGCCCGAACCATATCAAGCTCGCAGTCATCCCCTTCAATCTGTACCTCTATCATTTTCGAAGCATGGGATGCTACCAGGTATTCAAGCAAATCGGTAAGATAATTTTTAAGGGAAATAAATTCCAGCGAACTAGATTGGTAGATCTTTTCATGAACCAGGGCCATGGTTTGAATCCGGAGGGTACTTTCTTCGATAAGGGCCGCATCTTCGGGGGCCACGAGGCTATCAATCTGTAAATTAAGAAGGCTCGAGATAATCTGCATGTTATTTTTTACCCGGTGGTGAATCTCCCGGAGTAGTATTTCCTTTTCCCGCAGGGATTGCTCCAGGGCCCGATTCGCCGCGGCGTATTGTTGCTCCCGTTCCTCGACTTTCCGGGACATGATATTAAAGCTTTCTATAAAGCTATTTAATTCTTTAAAGGGGGTGGGATGCATAATTTGCCGGTAGGTTCCCTCCTGGACCTGACGGGTTTCCTTTTCCAGAAGAGAAATAGAATGGAGCAGCTTCCGACCTAAAAAAGCACCGGTGATAGTCGCAAAAACCAGGGCCAGCAGTAATCCTACAAGGGTAATAAATAAGACCTGGAATTGGGTAGCAAAGGCATGGCGAACCGATTCGGAGATAATAACAAACCAGTCGGGTCCGGGAATAAAGCGGACCGAACTGATGATTTCGGTTCCCAAAAAGGTATGACGATAGGTCCCTTTTCGTTCCCGCTGAGCCCAGGAAAAAAGATCCGTATCGGCGATAGAAAACTGTTGTGTCACAAGCCGCTCATCCTGATCGGCAATCACATTACCGTAACGGTCCACCAGGGAAAGGTACACCCTATCCTGCACCATCGCCGCGGGGAGCTTGGAAAGCCAGCCCAGGTTAAGATACCCCGCGATCACCCCTCCGGTGACCCGGAATGCGATAACGAGGGAAGGATCGCCGGTGATGGGAGAAATAAAGGTCCGGGAAAACACTGGTACCCCATTCTTTCGGCCCAGGGCCTGGCTAAAATAGGGTTGGGAGGAAAAGTCAAAACCCTCGTACCTTCTTTCATGGGGAACCGCCACCCGCACCGTTCCCCCCTCATCCAGGAAAAAGGCGCTTTCAAAAATACCACTGCCGATGAGACTTGCTTCGAGAATGGCACACTGGCCTTCTTCCAGGGTAGGCAACCGCCCCAAAAAGGTATGGTACAAGAAACGGCCCGCATCTTGAATCGATTGTTCCATCATAACCGCCACACTTGCGACGATAACCTCGTTTTTTTGCAGAACCGTTTTCTGAATTCCTCGATTTATGGACACCAACACTGCCACCGAAATACTGACAAGGGGCACAATGATTACCAGGGCAAATAAAAAAACCAGGGTTTTACGAAAGGATGCGGTCATGTTTCTCTTCTCATATTATCTTTTAGAAGTGACAAATTGTCCATTCCGTACTTCCAGAATATGCAATTCCGTCACCGGGTCCCCATAGGGATCAAAGGAAATTTTTCCCTGGGGTCCCTGAAATTCTTTTATCTGTAGAATATTTTCTTTTATGTGACGGGCACTTCCCCGTTTCAGGGCCTCCACCAGGATCCGCCCCGCCAGGTACCCTTGAGAAGCGGCAAAATCCGGCGAAACTCCATATGTTTCTAGATAGCGTTCTTTAAAAGTAAGCCATTCCGGATTTGTCGCAAGCGGATTAAAGGGGACACAAAAGCGCATTCCTTCGACGGCGGCTCCACCATTTTCGATAAGGGCCTGGCTCATCCCCCACCCGGTTCCCAACAAAGGCACGGCCAGGCCAGCCCTTCGCAGGTGCTGGGCCAGGAGGGCTGTATCAATACTGGTAGTTATGAGAAGGATTACCTCTGGTCGATGCTGCCGGGCCGCTTCCACTATCGATTGATGGGACTTTTCTTCCCTTGGGACATATCGGAGCGACTCCACCCGGGCAGATTCGTTCTTTTCTTTACATCCTTCTTCATAGGTTCTTATAAAATTACGGACTATGGTACCTGAAAAGGCCTCATTCGAAGCATCAAACACCACAAGGGCCCGGTGGTAGCCCTCCTCTACCGCAAGAGAGGCAAGGGCCTGGGCCTCCTGGGTACTGGGGGCCACCACCCGCAAGAACATATCATCTTTACCGCTCAGGTCAGGGGTGCTCACGGTGGGACTTATCAGAGGAATTGTCCCCCCATTTGCCTCGGGCACAATAGCCATGGCCATACTGCTCGTCATGGGCCCCACAATAGCCACCACATGGGAGGCTACCAGCCTCTTATAGGTCCGACGGGCTTCTTCTGGATCCTGCCTGTCATCCTCTGCGATAAGTTGAAAAACAACACCGGCCATTTCTTTGTTCTTGTTTGCCTCCTCCAGGGCAAGCCGAAGCCCATTGCGGCCTGCAATACCCAGGTCCGCATAATACCCCGAAAGGCCCCCGATAAAGCCAATCTTTACCGTTCGGAGCCCACAACCAACCAAAAGGAGTATGATACCCCCCAATCCCAGGTACAGAAAAAAACGAACGACTTTTTGATGGTACCCGCACTTTTCTTTTTTCATTATCGGCATACGCTCCTTGTAGTATGATAGGGATAGCAGGGCCAAATCCCAATCGCCGAAATCCTGCCCTGCGACAGGATAAATTCAGACCCTTCTGTAATCATAGTATAGTCTTTCACTTTTTTAAAATATCAATTTTCTCTACTTTCTCCAATATCTCCAACAGTGAGAAAAACAGAGAAAAAGAAAAGCGCTCCCCAGAGACGGGGGATCCGCTTACCATAGATCCTTATAGAGGGCGATAAATTCTATCGGTGAATACACGGGCAATTTAGCTTCTACATAGTCACTGGTGTTTCTTGTTACAATACCGTCGCATTGGTTTCGTACCGCCGCAAAATATTGAAGGGCATCTTCAAAGTCATTAAAACTAGAGGCTAAAGCATCGACGACATCCGCCTGTTCAACAGAAATAACGGTAAGATACTTTATGATTTCCGATATAAACTTCCTTGCCTTTCTATCGCCACCGGCCTTTCTTAATACATAATAAAGATTGGTAATTTCATTAGAGGTTACAAAACCAAGGGCTTTGTAATTTTCCAGGAGGCTAATACCAGTTTGCTTGCCTCAACAAAGGGAACGCGGGCAAAGGCCACATCAAGGAGCAGGTCCGTATCAACCAGGATTCTCCGGATCATAAAAATTTCTCAGATAAGGCTTCTTCTAATTGTTCTCTATACTCTTTGCCATCATCAGGAAACATACCAACAAGCCCCTCGGTTATGGGAGCCGTAATCGAGGTTACCCCTGGATATCCTCCATGAAGATGTACTATGGTACGCAGATAGTCTTCCACAATACGAGAAAGACTTGCCTCCTTCTGATAGGCAAGCTTCTTTGCTTCTGTAACAACCGAACTATCCATTGTTAACGTAAGCTTACCCCGCATACAACACCTCACCCGTATAATATACCAAAAAACTACGTATATGTACAGATAAGATTATTTTTTGATATAGTAAGGAACAATCTTCTCTTTGGGCTATCCCCACAGGTATACCGGCCCCTTTCCCCGCCCGGGGGCACTGCGGGCCCCTGCCAGCTCAGGCTGCACAGCCCACCCCCATAAAAAAGGGCCCCCGAAGGGGCCCTCTCCCATAGGAACATGGCTAACATTTCCAACGAGATTTTTCTTTATGCCCGTACTTCCAGGGGGTCCTGAATCACCACCCCCTCTTGATACAACACAAGCGGGTCCAGATCGATACAATGTTCCGGGTCATATGAACCATCCAGGGTCCACGCAAGGGTATGATTCAAAACAGTACAATTTTCTCGATAAAATTTCTTGTCCTCCAAAACTTTAAAAACCCCTTTCCCTACCAGATGACCCACATTATATTTTTTTATAACCCCATTATTAAAGTATATAACCACATCATAATTATCCTGAGGAAGCACCTGAATCACCTGTATCATATCCGTTCCCCCTATTCTAAAGGTAAAATATGAAGGATCTCCCTGTTTTCTTTTGCCCGATTCCAGTTATTAAGTAGTTCTCCCCTATGCAACGTTACCCATTTTTCCACCAGCTGAAGTTGTTTTAATGGGAAAACCCCTTTTAATACACTTCCCTCCAGAATATGAACCATAATATGGAATCCATTATACTCCGCATGAAAATGAGGCGGGACATGGTCATTCCAATACATATAAATCTTGATACCATAAAATTCACTTATAAGGGGCATTTTTCGCATACCTATTACTTTTTTAGTATACTTCTTTCTTTTAGATTTTGTATAGTTTGCCTCATCATTACCATAGAAAGCCCTCTCTCCCCCGCACCATTAGCTTCCCCCCTTTCCCCGCCCGGGGGCACTGCGGGCCCCTGCCAGCTCAGGCTGCACAGCCCCATACACATAACACACACACATAAAAAAAGGGCCCCCGGAGGGGCCCTTTTTACTTATTAGGCGTTTACCTTAGAACCAGTATTCAAGCCGAACGGGGACAGCCCAGTCAAACTTGGAACCACTGGCAAGCCCCTGGGTTCCCTGGAAACCAGCTCGGACATACCCATTGCCATAGCTCAGCCGGAGATAGGCACCACCCTGGATCTCGCGGCTTGCTTCCACGAGGGCGTTAAAGAAGCCGAATTCAGCCCCGATAGAGTAGGGGTCGGTCAGCTTGTAGGTAAGCTGGGCAGAGAAATCAAGGTCCGTATCCTGGCTGTTTCCAAAGGCGGTGAAGAAGCGGCCCATAACCCCAAGGGCATCGGCGCTGTAGCTTACCGCACCGGAAGCGCTGTGCTGGGCCTTACCAAGGGCAAACTTAGCACCCACATCCGCATTGAGGTTTTTAACAGCGGTCAGCTGGAACGCAACCTGCACAAAGCGAGCATCATCATTATCGGAACCAAGGTACTGTACCCGGGCAAGCCCCACATCCGGAATGGTGTAGCCCGCACCGGCCTGGACGTTCTTCATAACCACTTCGGCGGTTTTATCTTCATCCTTGGTATTGGGATCAAGGGCAGCTCCTATATAAAGGCCTTCCACAGGGGTCAGGTTAATAAGGGTTCCCATCGTAGGATAGAAGCGCTTGAAAATCGCATCTTCATCACCCGCAGAACCAATAAGCTGGTGCCCGCCGAGCTTACCCCGGAGCTTATCCCCCTGGACTTTCCCGAGTTCAATGGTGAGCATGTCATTGATCTTTGCCCAGATCTTGGCCTGATCACCAACACCAAGGGTATTACCACCATTCGAATCGATGTTCAGGTTAAAGCCCATGTTGTCGGACTTGCCCGCGAAGTTAATACCAACCCGGGCTCCACTTGCCCAACTGGGACCGCTATACATTACTACGGTGTCATTGGTGGTGTTGGACCCCGTAATAAAATCGATCCGTCCCCAGCCGCCGACGGTGATCTCAGCAAACGCCATGGTTCCCACCAGGGACAGCACAAGGAGAAATACAAGAGCCTTCTTCATGTTAAGAATCCTCCTTAAAATGACAAGGGGGAGCAATCTACGATTGCCAGGTTCCCCTTTATCTTGTTCCTAGTATATCAGCCGATTTTTAAAGCTGTCAAGTTCTTTTTCTGGATAATTCATGGTGTGTTAAGAGACATGGTACCCCCCTGGGCCTACCCCGATCCAACGGATAGGGATAGAATAGG
>NZ_PTQW01000023.1 GCF_004343725.1 Treponema sp. J25 | reverse complement strand
CTATCTAGTGAAGAAGGCGAAGCTAGATAGGCTTAAAACAGACTCACCGCTATTTGTCAACAAATTTGTCACCTATTTATGCACCCTTTCGCTATTTGTCAACAAATTTGTCACCTATTTATGCACCCTTTTTATGAATTATTTTCTTGGTCTCATTGGATGGATTTAAGTACACAACCCGCTGAACCTTCCACGTTTTAGGGCCACCTTTGGGAAATCGCTCTGGGTGATGTAAGAAGGCCTTGTGAAGTGTTTCATTCCGTAGAGCAAATAGTCTAACATCTTCCCCATTACGCCGTTGTTCTGGGGTAATATACCCAAGACCCGTATGACGATGCATTCGATTATACCAGTCGATAAAATCACCCATCCAGATTCTCGCGTGTTCAATCGTGGCAAAGCGTCCTGGATATGCCGCATGATATTTAAGGGTGCGATAGAAGGATTCTATGTAGGGATTATCATTCTTCACAAGAGGACGGGAATGGGAAATAAACATCCCTAGTGAAGCAAGCCATACTGAGAATGTTGCACCACGCATGGGATTACCGTTGTCTGAATGGATCCATACCCCTTCAAGGTTCCTGCGTTGCCGGATCGATTCAAATAGTTCCCGGCCATATTGCTCCTGTTCACTCTGATGGATAGACCAGCCGACAATCTCCCGGCTCCATACATCGATAACGGTGTAGCAATACCAGAATAGACCATTGACCTGCGAGGGTAGCCAGGTAATATCCCAACAGTAGACTTGATCTGGTCCGGTTGCCTTGAGTTCCGGCGGGCGATGTGAACGGCGTGCCGGTCGACTGTTACTACGATGATGGAGCAGTCCCGCAGCTTTAAGCACCCGGTAAAAGGTTCGCTCGCTGGCAATGTATCTCCCTTCCTCAGCAAGAATTGCTACAATTTCTCCTGGGGTTGAGTCTTTAAAACGATCCGAGGTACAAACCTCGATGATGTCCTGTCGTTCTGCGGCAGTCAGGGCGCGCTTTGTGTGTGTATGGCTCCCTTTGCGTTTATCCTGAGGTGCTTGTTTCCACCGGGCATAGGTCCGCGGATGAATACCCAGGGCCTTACATACCGTACCACTCCGTGCCCCCTGGGCTATCGCTGTATCTATCGATTCAATCAGCCTAATGCGCGTCTCTGTTGGTATCAGTCGTCCTTGAGCTCCTGCAACAGTGCAAAAGTTTTTTTTTGCGTTGTGATAATGATCGCCGCTTCTGCAAGGGCCTTGTCTTTCCGCGCGAGTTCCCGTTCCTGTTCCCGGATCTTTTTCTTTGCTGCTTTGAGTTCTTCCCGGATTTCCTGTTCTCTTTTAGTTAAGGCGTCTTTCACTTCCTGCTCCCATACGATAAGGTGTTGTGAATGAAGCCCCTGCTCCCGCAACCATTGTCCCATACGTCCATCATCTATCGTACGGGATTCTAGGAGCACCATCAGCTTCTCTGCAAGAGAACGCTCGCGATTCGACAGGACTCCATCTTCACCATGAAGTGTACCATGTTTCATCTTTGCTTTCCACCCATATATGGTGGTCACCGATATATTGTATTCCCTGGCCAATGATGCTGCTGTTCGATTTTCTGGTGGAAGCAGCTTTTTAAGAATTGTATTCCGTATCTGGGCGCTATACCGAGCCATAGGTCACCTCCTGTTCCATCTTGTTCTAGGTGACAACTATTATGGCAGAGCGCGCCGTAAAATTGTCAATTTAGATGCGGTTTTTAGAGGTGCCCTTAAAGTATCTT
>NZ_PTQW01000022.1 GCF_004343725.1 Treponema sp. J25 | reverse complement strand
TAAAGAAGGCCTCACGTTAGGTGAAGAAAGAGGCCGTATGGAAGGCCGCAACGAAGGCATAGCCCTGGGCGAAGAAAAAGGTCGCTTAGAGGGCCGTATAGAAGAACGCCGGGAGACCGCCCGGAGGATGAAGGCCCGCGGGATTGAGATTGATATCATTGCCGAGGTGACCGGCCTTTCCCGGGAGGAGATTGAAGAACTGTAAGTATAGCTGGGGACGGGTCCTCAGGGGCCTGGGGACCTCTGGGGGTTCCACGGCCTTTAAGGGGCGCCGGCACACCCCTTGAGGGTGCCGGGGCGATGCTTGTTAGTGCAAACTAGGGGCTATAAATACCACCCAGGGGCAGGCACAGAAAGCCTACCAGCCTCCTTCCTATTACTTAATGTACGTTTAGAAGGTTGGAGATACACATTATTTTTTAGGTCGAAACAGGCGATAATCGATGCCGTAATCTTTCACCCGTCTTGTGATAATCCTCTCCGTAATCCCCAGTTCTCGGGCCGCAGCGAGCATATTCCCCTGGTGAGCCTTCAGGGCATCTACGATCATCTCCCGTTCAACCTGACTCAACCGTTGGGCTAACAAACCCTGATAATGGGTCCGAGAGGTATCTGGTGTCTGAAGGGAAGGGGGGAGATGGTAGGCATGGATTACCCCATCATCCGAAAGAATGACCGCCCGTTCAATAACATTTTCCAGTTCCCGAACATTGCCGGGCCAATGGTATGCCATAAGAGCATCGATAGCGGGGGTGGAAATACGACGAACCGCACTGTTATGTTGCTGGCTATATTTTTCTACAAAATAATCGGCCAATAAAAGGATATCACTCCCCCGTTCCCTCAAAGGAGGCACCAGCAAGGGGAACACGTTCAGTCGATACCAGAGGTCTTCCCGAAAACGGCCTTCCTTCACCATCTGGTCAAGGTCCCGGTGGGTTGCCGCAATAAGTCGTACGTCCACACTAATAGTTCTGTGACCACCGAGGCGCTGGAACTCCTGAAACTGGAGCACCCGTAAAAGTTTCGCCTGGATAGAGAGAGACAGTTCCCCAATTTCGTCAAGGAACAGGGTTCCCCCGTGGGCTTTTTCAAAAAGCCCAAGCCGTTGTTCCGACGCCCCCGTAAAGGCCCCCCGTTCATGTCCAAACAGTTCGCTTTCTGCAAGGCTTTCGGGAATGGCCGCACAATTAAACTTAATAAAAGGCTTTTCCCGTCGAGGGCTGTTATAATGAATAGCATGGGCAATCAGTTCTTTTCCCGTACCGGATTCACCCAAAATAAGAACCGGGGTATTTTTATCATATATCCGTTCCATCATGCCAAAAAGGCTGCGCATAGCCTTGGACTTACCGATGATATTGGTCTTTCGGTATTTTTCTTCCAATTCCTGGTGAAGCCTACGGTTTT
Source organism: Treponema sp. J25 (assembly GCF_004343725.1). Classification (NCBI taxonomy): domain Bacteria; kingdom Pseudomonadati; phylum Spirochaetota; class Spirochaetia; order Treponematales; family Treponemataceae; genus Treponema; species Treponema sp. J25. The sequence goes on along the minus strand of NZ_PTQW01000022.1, from coordinate 98,333 downwards.
CCTCTTTAAGCAGAGCCTGTTCTTCTACTTGAGCCCGGTATAACGCAAAGGCCTGGGCCACTAAAGTAGCGATAATCATAAGAACTTTAAGATCATCTTCTAAAAGACTTTCATCCTGTATGGTACGATCCATACTCAGGGCCCCAAGACTTTCCTGCCCCATCACAATAGGCACACAGAGAAAAGAAAGACCCCGGCGTTCCTCTTCTTTCCAGGCACCGGTTCGATTAAGGAAATCCTGAGAACGGGAAAGATCAGGAATTATTACTGGTTTCCCCTCCTCTATTACCCGGCCAAGAATACCCTCCCCTCGTCGATACACCCCCCGTTTCTGTTCATCCGCCGAGATTCCATAGGCGCTTTCTATGGTAATTGTTTCGGTATGACGGTTGTACATCGCTAAAAGAATCCGTTTTACCCCTGAGACATAACGAACCAACAGATTCACAATACTATCCATGAGGAGATGGAGATCCTTACTTTCTCTGCTCGTGATGGCAATTTCATAGAGCATCGGCAAAATCTCGGAGCTACAGCGATGATCACAAGAGGAATTGCTTTTAGGTACGGGATTGGACATGGTGAAGTATCTCCTGAAACCGGTTAGGACATCCCCGCAAGTGGGGAAACACAGAAGGATTCTTTAACAAATCAAGAATTTTTTCTAGCTCCGCATCAGAAAAAGAGTATCCCTTCTGTTGCGTAAGAGTTCGAAGAGCCGCAATACCCGAATTCCTTCCGGCTACAAAACGATGTTTTCTTCCTACCATATGAGGAGACACAAAGGTATAGAGACGGGGGTCTTTTAAAAGGCCATCTATATGAATTCCCGATTCGTGGGTAAAAACGAGGGAACCTACCAACGGTCGATCCGGTGGAATAGGGCGATGGCTCAGACGAGCCACAAGACGGGACAAAAAAGGCAATCGAGACATATCGATTCCTATCTCTACCCCGCAACAAAGTTTGAGCGCCACCGCTACCTCTGCAAGGGGGGCGTTACCTGCCCGTTCGCCCAAACCGTTCACCGTGACTGAAACAGCCCCACAACCCGCTGATACCGCCGCAAGAGTATTAGCTGTTGCAAGGCCAAGATCGTTATGACCATGATACTCCACCGGAATAGGAACCTGCAAACAAAGACGGCCCAACCGTTGCCAGACCGAAAGGGGGTGTTCACAACCGACCGTATCGGCATACCGAACCCGCCGAGCCCCCCATTCGGCGACCTGGCAAAAATAATCTATCAAAAAAGACTCTTCCGTCCGCGAGGCATCTTCGGCCCCAAGATACACGGTCACATTCTTATCACCACACCACTGAAGCAAGTCGTAGGTTTTTTGCAGCAACTGCTCCCGGGACCAGCCCAACTTTGCCTCTCTCATAAGGTCTGAGGTTGGGGCAGAAAGATGAACATACCGACAACCGGTGCGAAGGCTTGCTTCCGCATCATCCTTCCGGAGCCGATTCCAGGCAATGATCTTCATATCTGGAAATTGTTCGACCAGCCTCTGGAATTCCCTCTGGTGGTAAGGGCTTGCAGCGGGTATACCCCCTTCCACTTCAGAGATTCCCACACGCAAAAGGGCCCGAAGAATGTGGCTTTGCTCTTTTGGACTAAACCATATCCCCGGGCTTTGGGCTCCATCCCGCAGCGTCGTATCAAGGAGGGTAACCTTTTTTAAGGTATTGCCAGAAAACTCCGTCGTTCCTGAAAATTCGTGTATCATCCTAGTTACCATTTACCAGAGAACCCCTGTGGGAAAGGCATTCACACATATAAGCGCTCCGGTTTTTCTGAAGGAAGTTCCCACACATAGGTACCTGCCAAGGGAGAAACACCTCCAGTATTAATCGCACCATAAGTTTTGGGGTTTCTTCCTTCGGACATTTTCTCCCATTTCTTATGGAGAGCCCTGAGGTCCTCCACAGAACAAATTTCAGTACACAGGGAATCTAATTCGCTATTCTCATGAGACACCATAAGGAGGGTCACCTTCCAATACTCAAAAATTTCCTGGACCCAGGATAAAAGTCGAGTTTTAGTGCCCCTGTCGAGCGCATTAAAGGGTTCATCCAGAAGAAGAATTTCAGGTTTATAGGCTAAGGTTCTTAAGAGGGCTACCCGCTGGCGTTCCCCACCAGAGAGCTGAAACGGATAGTGATTTCGTCGTTTTTCCAGTTCTCCCATATGGAGTAGTTCCTGAACATCGCACCCCTTCATCGCGCCATAGCGGATATTTTCTTCCACGGTAAGGTGGGGAAATAGGGCGTGATGCTGAAACATGAGCCCTACCTTACGCTTATTAGGAACCACCCAATGATTCTCGTCATACCATATCTGTTGGTTCCAGCGAATTATGCCGCTGTCAGGCCGTATAAGGCCCGCTATCATGCGGAGCAGGGTTGTCTTCCCTGAACCAGAGGCCCCCATAATCCCCTTCCGTTCTCCTCCACCCAGGGTAAGGGCAAACGCCAGGGGAATTGTTTCTGATGTCGTTTTTAATGTTTTCGTAAGATGTACTGTAAGCCCCATGTCACGACTCCTTCTGAAGTTTACTAAGCACATACACTCCCAGGAAACTAATACCAATTAAAACGGCTGCGTACCGGTGGGCCACCGCATAATTCATCTTTTCAACTTGCTCATACAGAGCGATAGAAATGGTTCTCGTTTCTGCGGGGATACTTCCCCCAATCATTAACACAAGACCAAAATCTCCCAGGGTATGCAGAAAGGTGGTTAAAACGCCAGAGATTATCCCCCGACGAGAAAGGGGAAGTACAATCCGAAAAAACGTTTCCACCGGACCTTTCCCCAGCAAAAGGCTGGCATTCCACAGGTCCCCTTCTATCCTGGCAAAACTGGTTCGCAAGGATTGATACATATGGGGACCATGGGCAATGGTACAGGCTACGACAAGTCCCAGAAAGGTGAACGGTAACGAGAAACCCATAGCTCCAAGGGCTTTCCCCGGGAAAAAACGAGGAGACCAGCATAAAAGGATATAAAAACCGAGAACCGTGGGGGGTAAGCTCAGGGGGATAACCAACAAAGATTCAAGGAACCGACGAAGGGGGGTATCCTTGCGGACCGTATACCACGCCAGGGGCGTCATGGTAAGAAAGGCAAGAATCGTTACCAATAAGCCCAGGCGCAAACTAACCCAGAGGGGAACAAAATCGAATTTCATGGTACGATATACCCTCCTTCCTCTAGAATCTCCCGGGCCCGAGAAGAAGCGAGAAACTCCTTCCATCGAAGGGCCGCCTCTTTGTTAGAAAGAAGCACCAGGCCCTGATTAACCGGCGGTGCAAGCCCAGGGGGAACCATAATCCAGGGAATACCCTCCGATACAGAGGATTGGGCCGAAGGATTAGAAAATCCCGAGGAAGTCTTTATCATGCTATAGCTAACGAAGCCCGCATCTACTATTCCTTCCAGAACATACTGCCGAACCTGGCTGATAGAAGCGGCAGTAACCAGTTTTATGCTTCTACCCGAGGAACTTCGCAGGGTATCACCGGTAAAGTCCATTCCCGTTTGGCGCATCACCGCCACAGAAAGCTTTCCATACGGCGAAACCTCTGGATTGGCGATAGAAAGGCTTTTTATCTCGGGGAATTCTAAAACCCTTTCAAACATCGATGCTAATTGTTTATCCGCCTCGCTAGTTTTTTCCATATAGGGAACCAGATAAGACGCCAGGGGCATAAGCCCTTTCCCTGCCAGACAGAGACGACCCTGTCCATATACCACCACAGGACCTTTTGCAATCCCTTCGTTAATTAAGGCTGTACAGGAATCCATATCAGCGGCCATAAAGACATCGCAGGGTGCCCCCTCTTTTATCTGATTAACCAGAACCCCCGAAGGCCCATAGCGAACCTGTACATTGACAGTAGGGTGTTGGGCCGTATATTCGGCAATTAACTTCTCCAAGACCCCCTGCAATACCGGGGCAGCGGCCAGGACTAATTCAGACTGTAATTTTTTTGAGGTATTCCCCGCCTGCCCCCTACAACCGGTAACCACCAGTATCCCGACGAGAAGCCTCACAAACCACGAACCTATTGCACTATTGCCGTATCGTCTACCTCTGGCGAAATAACGAAAAGCCCTCATCATAGGTACCCCTTTACTCTTTCGGCAATGCGACCAGCGCCGATTCTACATCATCGAGGAGCGTATCTATATCCTCTTCGCTTTTAACTGCTCCATACCAGCGATTCATAGGATAGACGGCCACCACCGGTCCTTCTGCACAATAGCCCAGGCAGCCTACCGGAGTTACCATCGCTTCCCCCAAACCACGGTCAGAGAGTTCATTGGTCAAATACTCCACGAGGTTCACCGGCCCTCGTTTTGCACACATGCCCTGCACGGGAGAACCGACACGAAATCCTGCGCATACCAACACATGAATCTTTGGTCCCTTCATATCAACACCCTCCTCCTCATCCACAGCCGGTACCACTCCCCCCACAGAATTCGCCGCAGCGATGAGGGCGATGAACCTCATAATATTCCAGGGATTCCCCTGGCCGATATTTTTCTAAAACCTGGTGAATAAAACCCTCTAGTATTCGAACAACGAGCCCCGTTTTTTCCAGAATGCGGCGGGGATTCTCTCCTATTCCTGCAACCCACAGTTCATCACAATCCCCGAGGATTTCAGCCACCCCGGACCACCGCGCATCACCCCCCCCTCGCGGAGGAAGGCACCGCTCATCTTCCTGTACCCACCCCTCCGATTCTAATCGGTACACCTGGACCCTGTTGGCTTCCCCCAGGTGTTGATTCACCAGGAGTCCCTCATAGGTGGCAACGGCTATGCGGTAACGAGCGTCCCCTGTCTGTGGAGCACCGGCGATATTTTTCTCCTGTAGGACGACAGGATTGTCTTTCTGGCGAACTCCCGGAGAAAAGGTCTTACCAGAAGCTTTTTCTCCCCGCTCCTTTTTCTTTTCCTGGAAAACATTAAGGTCCTGGTCAAGGAAACCCGCCGCATCGGCGCGACAACGGGTACAATGATACATCTGGGGAAGATAGGTCCCCGCTCGCTCTCGAGCCTTTTGCACCATCTCTGAAGAGGGTGGTTCTAAACGGGCAAAAGGGGTTCCCTTAACAGGATACAGGGGAAGAATATTCATGATATCCACCCCGAGAGAAGCAAGATGCTGGGCCAGGATACCCACCTCATGTTCGTTTATACCCGGCACGAGTACCGTATTCACCTTTACCAGGATGTTCGCCCTTTTCAGCAAGGGAATACTGGAAAGCTGCTCCTGGAGTAGATAGGCCGCAGCCTCGTAACCATTGAGGGTCTGTTTACCCTTACGAACCCAGGCATACAAACGTTGCCCCACGGAAGGGTTTATCGTATTTATGGTAATCGTCACATGAGAAACCCCTAAATTCACCAGTTCCCCCACATAAGGGGCAAGGTTTAACCCATTGGTAGCTACGCAAAGGAGCAGGTCTGGGAATGCTCCATGAATGAGACTGAGGGTTTTAAGGGTCTCTTCCGGATTGGCAAAGGGGTCCCCGGGGCCGGCGATCCCCACCACCGCGAGCTGTGGGAATCGGGCCAGCAAAGCTTCTACATATTCGGGAGCCTCTGCGGGTTCCATTATTTTGCTACAGACCCCCGGTCTGCTTTCGTGGGCACAGTCAAAATCTCTGTTACAATAATTACACTGGATATTGCATCGAGGTGCCACGGGGAGATGGACCCGTCCATAACGATGACGGGAGGACTCATTAAAACAGGGATGCCGTTCCCAATGCATACGTATGCCTCCTCAATAGTAGGTGTATCCTACGGGGTTGGTTTCCTGTTCCTGCTCGATGAGGGCATTTACCACTAACCGTAGCAGGTTGTACGTTCCTTCATACCCCACATGGAGTATCTGGGAAGCTCCAAATCGGTCGTGAATAGGGAATCCACAGCGAACAAGGGGAATTCCCAGCGTTCGGGCCGTGGTATAGGCCTTGCTGGATCCTAGGATAAGGCGAACCCCGAGGCGTTTTATTAGTTCTTCCACATGCTGGAAATCCGTGCCCGAAAGAATCACCGGTTCAAAGTTCCGGGGCCACCGATCTCCCCACTGGGCTTGCAAACGCAGCATTCCATCCCGAAGGTAGCCAGTTTTCCCTCCCGACGCGCAGAACACTGGCCGAGCCCCAATTTCGAGCAAGAAGGATGCGAGCGAAAGCACCAGGTCTTCATCTCCGACTACCGCACAGGGAAGGGTGGCCACGTATTTGTGGGCGTCCACATAGGCATCCTGGAGACGGGCCCGTTCTTCCCGAACAACAGAAGGGATGGGGTGGCCCGAGAGACTCGAAAGATGTTTCATAAAGAGATCCGTATAGCCAAGCCCTATCGGCACCGGCAGATTTACCGCAGGGATATGGGTGTACCGCTGGAGGATCTCAGCTGGGCTCGGCTCTTTGAGGGGAAGACTCCCTATGCCGATGACCGCATCGGCACGAAACAACGTGGCTATCGTTTCCTGGGCGGTCCCCCCTGACGCAAGCCCCCTATAGATAAGCCAGGGACCACTGTCGAGGGTCTGGCTGTAATCACCTACCACTTTTAATGATATATTGAAGAGCTCTCCTACCCTCTTGTACCACCGGAGATCCGCGGGAGATGCAAAGTTAGGGAACAAAAGTACCGAGGGGACCTTAGCACCCTTAAGGGGTTCCCGCAGAGGATCTACATTATTACCGAAGGGAATCCCAGCGGCATCCGTATCGGTTTTATGATGGGGCCCAATATCGGTGTTCCCCCTGGTAGCGAGCACCCGAAGCAGGGCGCTCTGGGCAAGCTGAAACCCTTCCCGGTGGTTATACAGAAAGCCGGGGGTCGAGACAGGAATAAGTAATACCTCGGGATACCGGGCTTCCATTTCTTTTACGATCCCATAGATATCCTCCCCCATGGTTTCCACAAGACAGGTGGTCGCAATCCCAATTACCTTAGGGGTATACTGACGGATCACGTTTCCAATCGCTCTCTGTACATTGTCTTTGCCCCCAAATATGGTGGAAGCTTCTATAAAATTGGAACTCGCCACATCTACCGGTTCTCTAAAATGAGAAATAAGGTATCGGCGCACATAGGTAGAACAGCCCTGAGAACCATGGAGAATCGTAATACCCCCTTCAAACCCCGCAAAAAACACCACCGCCCCAAGAGGAGCACAGAGATGACAGGGATTTTCTACTCCTCCAGAGCTCTTTTCGGGGACTTCCTCTTCCTTTAGAGAGAAGCCGGGAGAAGCACCCGTTGGTTTCTTAAATTCAAAATTCAAAACACCCTTGTATGTGTGGTTACCCATTTTCTTGATTCCCCTTCGTATTTTTCGAGCCCCCTTTCTATTCCTGCTACTCCAGGATGGTTCGCTCGGTTCCTATAGTTCCCTACGAACCCAGTCCCACACGGGGCTGGTAATACTCTGATACAGTTCGAAGGCAAAGTTATACACTCCTATAAAGCCTGCCAGGGGTATTTTCCGTTCGTGGTTATGATCACAGAAACCAATCCCCATTTTGTAGGCCACGGGTCGTTCTTTTACTCCCCCAATCAAGAGATCTACCTGTTTTTCTTTGATGAAACGGCCAAGCTCCAGGGGATTCGAATCATCTACCAGGACCGTGTCCTTTTCACAGATCCGCCGCAGTTCCTCGTAGTCCTCTTTACTGCCCGTCTGGGAACCTGCCACCACGGTCCGCATCCCAAAATCCCGAAGGATACGAACAAGGGACCATGCCTTAAAGCCCCCACCAACGTAAATGGCTACTTTTTTCCCTTCCAGGGCGGGCTTTATTTTTTCCAGACGGGGAAGAAGCGATGAAAGTTCCTCCCGGACCAATGCACGGGCAGAATCTAGGAGTTCTGGATGGGATTCTCGAAAAAATTCGGCCACCCCATAGATGGCTCGAGCCATTTCATCTACCCCAAAAAAGGAAACCTGCTGCCAGGGGATACCCCATTGTTCTTCCATTTTTTTTGCAAGGTAGACCATCGAACCAGAGCATTGCACAAGATTAAGGGCCGCCTCAGGGGCCCGACGGATATCGGCTACCCGGCCATCGCCGGTCAGCATCGATACCACCCGGATCCCCAGCCGTTCATAATAGGATTTGATGAGCCACCCTTCTCCTGCAAGGTTGAATTCCCCTAAGAGATTTATGGAAGGTTCTTGCCGGGACGATGGGGAAGGCGAAAGGGCCTCTGAAGAATTACAAGAAGGGTCATCTTTTTCTTCGGATGAAGCACCATCCCGTTCTTTCTGTACGGAGCCCCAGGAACGCTCCATGAGACTCAAGAGGGCCATACAGGCAGCCCGATAGCCATCCTTTTTAACCCCCTTAAAACCCTCCGAATGAACGGGAATTACCGGAATACCGTGTTCTTTCTCTAAGATTCGACACACCCGATCAACATCATCCCCAATAAGCCCGATGATACAGGTAGCGTAGATAAAAACTGCCTGGGGCTTATAGGTACTAATCAATCGGGTCGCAAGGGTATGTAATTTCTTTTCTGCGCCGAAAATAATGTCCAGTTCTTCCAGGTTGGTAGAAAAACTCTTTCGATGTAACTCAGGCCCAGAAGAAAGGGCACCCCGGATATCCCACGTAAAACCGGCGCAGCCTATAGGTCCGTGAACAATGTGGATGGCATCGGCAATAGGATACAGGACCACCCGGCTTCCACAGAACACACAGGCCCGTTGACTGACACTTCCTGCCACACTTGGTTTATCACAGGTGGGGATGGCCATGCCCTGGCTAGCATCGTCGGTGCTGTACACCACCTGGCTCCGCCGTTCTTCCAGAATATCCGGGATGTTAGGCATCATCTTCTTCCTCCTGGCATTTCCTGCCTATTACAGAACAAACTCAAAAGCCTCGGCCGGGGCATCCCGATCCTGGCGGTCCATTAAAACCGAAAGAATTTTTTCAAGCAGGTACATAGCTCCCCGATAGCCTACCGAAGGGAACAACAGGTGATGGGGCCTATCAACGATGGGGAACCCATAGCGAACAAAGGGAATATCTTCGTCCCGGGCGATATATTTCCCGTGACTGTTGGTAATAAGGAGATCCACCCGCTCATTCTTTATCCACTGGTGCAGGAGGAAGAGGTCCCCGTTAACTCGATACTGTGCCCCGGGCACGCGCTCAAGTAACTTTTGCAGGGGCGCCTCAAGCCGATTTTCGGGAGTCCCCGTCACCACGAAGGAAACCTTCATATCTAGTTCGAGTAAAAATTCCGTAAGTCCTAACAGCTGGTCCGGATCCCCCGCCAGGGCCACCTTTTTCCCATAGGTATACTGATGCATATCTGCCATCAGATCCAAAAGGCGCCCCCGTTCTTCCATAAGTTCTTCCGGCACTGGCCTTCCTGTTATGGTTCTGAGGGTATCTACAAATCGATCGGTACCGCTAAGACCCAAGGGAAGCCCCAATAAGGAACAGGGCACCTTATGCTTTGCATCCAGCAGTTTTGCCGCAGCGCCGCTGGCAAATTCTCCCAGAGCGATAGTAGCTTTCGCATCACCGGTCCGTCGCAGATCTTCTATGCGGGTTCCTCCTGCAGGATACATATCGAACTTCCCCGTTAAGGGACCATCCAGTATTCCGCTGGTATCAGGGAACAAAATAAAGGGCACCCCCATGCATGAAAGGATCCGTTTTATTTCCCGCATGTCCGCCGGTTCCACCCAGCCAGGGATAAGGTTGATATAGTTCCCCCGCCGTCCCGTCGACTCTGCAAGATAATCCACCATAGAACGCACCATATTGGAAAAACCGGTCACATGACTCCCCACATAACTGGGCGTATTGGTATGAATAACCACTTTGCCGGGGGGAATTTTCCCTTCCTGCTGAGCCTTAGAAATAATTTGAGGAATATCGTCTCCTATAGTCTCAGACAAACAGGTGGTATGAACGGCGATGATATCCGGATCGTAGAGCTTAAAAATAGTGCCAATCGCCTGGACCAGATTTCCCTGACCACCAAAAATACTCGCCCCTTCGGTAAAGGATGAAGTAGAAGCCATGACAGGTTCGCGATAATGGCGGGTTAACATGGAACGATGGTACGCGCAGCACCCCTGTGATCCATGGCTATGGGGTAAACAACGGTGGATACCAAGGGCCGCATACAGGGCCCCAATGGGCTGGCAGGTCTTGGCAGGATTAACCGTAAGGGCAGATCGCTCTTTTACTTCTGCCGGTGTATGTTTTAAAAGTAGCGCTTTTTCCATACATAATTCTCCTTCACATAACAGAACCGTATGAACACAACAGACACATCCATCCAGAGATCAATGTATTCTGTTATCCATATACATAAGCCCCATGGAGTTCCGGCTGACGTTCCCAGGGAGCAGGGATAAGGCGCCACACCGAACCATTTATCAACCGATCAATTTCTCTGTAAAAATTGATAGCCCCCGTAAATCCCGCATAGGGTCCCCCGTAATCGTAATTATGGAGCTGCTTCATGGGGATGCCATGCTTCTGGACCACGTATTTTTCCTTAATACCCGCGCAGATAAGATCCGGTTGAGCAAGTTCTATGATTCGTTCCAGCTCATAATGGCTGATATCATCAATCACAAGGCTTCCTTCAGCCATGTCACTCATCATGCCCCGATAATCGTTTACCTCAATACCGTTCGACCGTAACCGTGCCAGATCCTCCTCCGACTTTCTTGGCCGATAAAGCGCAGGATCCGGAACAACCTCCAGGTTTTCGATATTACGACTATCCGCATCTACCTGAATCGAAGGCAGCACCCGGCGCCCTTCGTAATCATCCCGATGGGCAAATTCGTAGCCCGCCGCAATTACTTCCATCCCCAGTTCTTTAAACAACTCCTGATAGTGATGGGCCCGACTCCCCCCCACAAAGAGGGCAACCTTTTTCCCTTCAAGGCGGGGACGGATTTCGTTTACCACCGCCTTTACCAGTTCCATTTCACTGGCAATGAGGCGCTCTATCCGTTCAGAAAGTTCCGCATCATCAAAGTAGGCCGCAATGTGCCGTAGACTTTTAGCCGTGGCATGGGCGCCGATAAAATTCACCTTTATCCAGGGAATACCGTATTTCTTCTCCATCATTTCGGCCATGTAATTCAACGAACGATGGCACATCACCAGGTTAAGATCCGCCGCTGGCGAATTCCGCATCCCCTCTATTGTGGAGTTTCCCGAAAAGGTAGAGATAAGGGTCAGCCCCGCCTCTTCAAAAAGTCGTTCAATCTCAAAAGCATCACCCCCTATGTTATATTCTCCCAGAAGGTTTATCTTGAACTTTCCTTCTACCCCTTGCTGGTCTTTCCCCACCACATGAACAAACAAGGCATTATTCGCAATATGGTGGCCTGCGGACTGGGAAACCCCTTTGTACCCTTCACAACTCATGGCAAACACGGTAATGCCTAATTCTTCGCTCATGTCACGGGCCACCGCATGAATATCGTCCCCAATTAAGCCAACAGGACAGGTAGCCAGAAGGGCAATTGCAGGGGGATGGAAAATTTCATAGGCCTCCCGCACCGCCGCCCGAAGTTTCTTTTCACCCCCAAAAACAATGTCCTTTTCTTCCATATTTGTGGTAAAGCAATACGGAAGAAAATTAGGTTCATCCGGGCTTTTGGGCCGGGTCTGATTACGACGGGTTAACCAGGAGTAAAAACTACAACCAATGGGACCATGGGTAATCTGAAGGATATTCCGGGTAGGGCCAATAACGACCCCTTTACACCCGGCATAGGTACACCCCCGCTGAGTGATAACCCCCGGTGCGGTCCGTTCATTCGCCACAATCTCCGGCACCGTTCCATCGGGATGCAGCCGGTTCACCACCACATGCCGGTCCCGTTTCCGGGCCACCTTGGTGGGATATTTTTCGAGAAGCAGGTCCTTTTGTAGCACGGGTGACTTCTTGGATACCCCCGCTGGGTCCGATACTTTCCCTGCTTCCTGAGATACCACCACAGGCCCCTCTTCCACTATAATGTCTTCGCGAGACATTTCGGTTTTCATGTTCTACGCTCCCTTGTCTTCATGTCTCCATTTATAGAGCTTCCATAGGAGAAAGCCTCCTATGCCTCATCCAGCACCTGGTCTCCCTGTTCAGCGGTACGGATTCGATAGGCCTCCATGACAGGAAGAATAAAAATTTTCCCATCCCCGGCCTTTCCCGTTTGATTTATCTTAATGATGGTTTCCACCGTTTTACGCACCAGCTTGTCGGGAACCACAATGCTGAGCCACCGCTTGGGAACAAGGGGATGGCTCATCCCTAACTGCGATATAGCTTCGTCGTAGCCCTTCTCTGCCCCTTTAAGGATGGAATAATCAACTATCCCCTTTCCACGACCAACACATTCCCGGGCGGTAAAACTGGAAATCCCCGCATCCGACAGGGCCTGTTTGGTTTTGTTCATCATATTCATCCGAATAATGGCGAGTACTTCCTTCACAGGGCTACCTCCTCCAGTTTCTCTGTGGTCTCTTTGATGCCCGAACTGATGGTATACACCTCTTCCACGGGGCTTACAAAAATTTTCCCATCCCCATAACTTCCCCGATCGCCGGTACGGGCAGCCTGCATAATAGTCTTTATGACGTAGTCCTTATCCTGCTCTTTCACCACCGTAAAAATCATTTCTTTGGGAAGTTCGTCATATACCACTTCTCCAATCTTGATACCCCGTTGTTTTCCCCGCCCCACCACGTTGGTTTTAGTCACTGCGGGGAACCCCGCTTCCATGAGAGCTTCCAATACGGCGTCCGTCTTTTCCGGTCGAATAATCGCTCGAATCATTACCATGATACACTCCTTGTTTTGTCGGGTAGGGGGCCTCCCGTGCTGCTACGCTCTGCGATTCCCCATACCTCTGTCTTCTTTTGGCGTTCCCTTCTTCCAGGCAAGCCAGAAAGCCCTTCTTCCTGCCTTTCTTTCAATTCCTTCAATTAAAGAATCCGTATTCCATTAAGAGATTTTCTAACTCCTGCGTCGAAAGGGGCTTTGGGATCACAAATTTAGTGTTCTCATGGATCTTTCGAGCCAGGGTACGATATTCATCGGCCTGCGGGTGAGAAGGGTCAAAATCGATAACCGTCTTCCGGTTTATCTCTGCCCGCTGGACCACATTGTCCCGGGGAACGAAGTGGATCATCTGGGTCCCCAGCCGTTCCGCGAAGGCTTCGATCATCTTCTGCTCGTTATCCACCTTCCGGCTATTACAGATAAGACCTCCCAGGCGGACGTTTCCCGCTTCGGCAAACTTCACGATTCCCTTGCAAATATTATTGGCCGCATACATGGCCATCATTTCCCCGGAAACCACGATATAAATTTCCTGGGCCTTTCCTTCCCGAATTGGCATGGCAAAACCACCGCATACAACGTCCCCCAGAACATCATAAAAGACATAATCCAGGCCCTGCTGTTCTGAATAGGCTCCGAGTTGTTCAAGCAGGTTAATCGAGGTAATGATCCCCCGGCCTGCACAACCAACCCCCGGTTCAGGACCGCCCGATTCAACACAGAGACAATCCTTAAAACCCGGCTTAAGAATGTCATCCAGTTCCACCTCGGTCCCCTCCTCTCGAAGCGTTTCCAGAACCGTGTTCTGAGACAATCCTCCTAACAGCAAACGGGTTGAGTCGGCCTTGGGATCGCACCCTACGACCATTACTTTCATTCCCATCTCAGCAAGCCCCGCCACGGTGTTCTGGGTAGTAGTGGATTTCCCGATACCCCCCTTACCGTAAATAGCAATCTTTCTCATAACGACCTCTCTGAAGAGACTATGATGCAGGCGTTACCCCCTATCTCCGGTACACCAGCCCCACTAGCTTCCATGGGAAATCTCCGCAGATAGGACATACCCTGCAAGGCGCCCCCCTAACTGGGAAAAACACCTCACCAGGTATATTGCAGGACCTATGCCAGTGTTATGCAGAAAAGAGAAAAACTTCTAAAGAAAAAATATTTCTATTATTTACAATAACATAGCATTAGACAGAAGAACAGAATCAGAGCCGGACATTACTTTGATATATTTACCGAAAGGTAAAAACCTTCCTAATTTTCACTTTCAGGTAAAAAACAAGATATACCTTATCCCGAGGGGGAGCACCGTACCGCTCCCCTTTCGGCTCAGCCCGCATGCCGCCGCTTTGGCCGCCGCGGCTCCCCCCTCGCGCCTGCTTCCTTCGCCGCTTCCACAGCCCCTCCCCGGCCGGGCTTCCAGCCCGGCCCACTACCCAGAGCCCACGGCTCAGGCGATCAGGCGCTCCCCCCACGCGTTTTTTACGGAGACACAGAAAACTTTGTGCTTTCCCCAATCCTCAAAAAAGGGATTACCCTGTAACGAGTTTAATAAAATTGGCCACCAGGAGCCGTCCTACCGTAAGGTATTCATCTTGAATACAGAGGTAATCTTTTCTGAGTGCCCCTTTATCCAGGGCTCTTAAGTCCTCATCCTCTTGAATAAGATATTCAAACATATCAGGGGTTACCTCAAGATGCCCTTGAAAACCGATGGCATGGGTTTTATATCCCACAATCTGAGGATAACACCAGTGCCCCGTTCCCAGAAGAAGAAAATCTTCTTCAAACGAGACCATTTCACCATGCAGTTGCAGCACGGGGAAAACCGCAGGAAAATCTCGTAATAGAGGGACATCCCGGCCCGCTTCAGTGAGGGCCACCTGGAAGAAATCCCCATCGGGGCCCCGAAATCCTACTTCTTTGTAGGAAGAACGCACCACCCTGCCTCCTAAGGCCTTCACCATAAGCTGAAGGCCCAGACAAACCCCAATGTAGGGGATGCCCTGAGAAAGGGTTTCCCGGATAAACTGCAACTCATTCAGAATCTTGGGGGTTTTGTCATTGGCACTATCCGGTCCCCCTAACACCACAAGGCCCCGAAAGGTTCCTTGCTCTGGCAAGGGGTCCCCCGCATCAAGATCAAAAACACCATATGACAGCCCGTAAGCTGCCAATTCCGACTCAAATAAACCTGGACCCTCCCGGAGGGTATTCTTAATAATTGCAATGTCCATAAAAAATATTCAGCAATAATTATACCAAGCTCCGTACTTAATGAAATAATTCTGAATCCCTCATAGTAATTTCATCCATCGATAATCAATTTTTATCTTTTATCCTGACCAATTATGTAGTATATTGTACGTATGAATAAGAAACATACCCAGATTTTTTTTGCTATATCGTTGCTTTTATGTATCATAGGCGCGGGAGGTGTTTTTGCCATGGAAGGGGCAGGTACCCTGGAACGGGATGAATTTGCCACGCCGGTAGGAAAGGTACAGCTTATTTCTGTTGGACACGCCACCCTGGCGCTACAGGTGGGAAACCTCAAAATTCATATCGATCCCCAGACTCGATACACGGATTATTCGAAATGGGAAAAAGCGGACATTATCCTTATCACCCACGAACACGCTGACCATCTCGACATGAAGGCTATTCAGATGCTTTCTGGTCCTACCACTCGACTCATCACCACCCAGGCCGTACGGGATAAAATCGGACAGGGAGAGGTGCTCCAGCATTTTCAGACCCTTACCCATGGGTCCCTTTCGATTTCAGCGGTCCCCGCTTATAACACTACACCGGGAAGAGAAATGTATCACCCTAAAGAACGGAAGGACAATGGATACATTCTTTCCTTTGGTTCTTTCCGCATCTATGTAGCGGGAGATACGGAAGACATCCCTGAAATGGCATCCCTGGGCCCCATCGATGTGGCCTTCCTTCCCATGAATCAACCCTACACCATGACCCCCCAGCAAGTGGCTTCTGCGGCGAGAAAAATTAAGCCCAAAATACTGTATCCCTATCACTATTCCTCCACCAATCCTCAGGAACTGGTTCCTCTTTTAGCCCAGGAGAAAAATATCGAAATCCGAATTCGAAATTTGCCCTAAGAGAGATAAGCATTTTTCTCGTTTTTCTAGGGAATTCTATATATAATCAAAAAATAAGAATTCCCTATCGAAGGATGACAAAAAGTCTCTTTCTGTTACTATGATTGTCTAAAATAATAAAAATATATTATGAAATAGGTAAAATAAGGAGTATCTACCCTTATACTACTTTAATTATAAGGAGCGCCCTATGGGTGGAATCGTGGTACTTGCAGTAGTAGGAGCCTTTGCATTGGCCGCTACCAATTACTATGCGGTCAAGCGAAAAGAAGCAGGAACGGCCCTTATGCAAGAGATAGCGGGGGCTATTCAGGAAGGGGCTGATGCCTTTATTCGCCATGAATACAAAGTTATCGGTTCTATCGCTATTTTTATAGCGGTAATTCTGGGAATACTGGTGTCCTGGTACACCGGCGTAGCCTTTCTTCTCGGAGCCCTTATGAGTGGGTCCGCCGGTTGGATAGGAATGAAAATTGCCACCCTTGCCAACGTACGGGTTGCCAATACCGCCCGGGAAACCAGAAACATGGGGAAAACCCTCAAGGTGGCCTTCCAGGGAGGGAGCGTCATGGGGCTCTCCGTGGGAGGTTTTGCCCTCCTGGGACTTGGTATAGTGTATGTTGTATTTGGAGAACTTCTGGGGCAAATTTCACAGGATGGCATGGTGGTTATAACCAACTGGCTCGGCATCAATTTTATACCCTTCACTATGACCGTTTCAGGGTATGCCCTGGGGTGTTCCATCATTGCAATGTTCGATAGGGTTGGAGGCGGTATCTATACCAAAGCCGCCGATATGGGAGCCGATCTCGTAGGTAAAACAGAACCCGTATCCCGGAAGACGACCCCCGAAACCCCGCTACCATTGCGGATAATGTGGGGGATAATGTGGGAGATGTGGCCGGTTTAGGGGCGGATCTCCTGGAAAGCTACGTGGGGTCCCTTATTTCGGTTATTGTGCTTACCGGATATCTGTATTACACCAATATGCACACCGCCACCCCTATTTCTTTTGAACTTACCCGACTGCTTATTACCTATCCCCTCTTCTTTGCGGCGGTAGGTATTCTTTCTTGTATCATGGGGATTCTTTATTTGGTACTTCGGAAAACAGGGAATCATCCTCATCGGGAACTGAATCGGGTTACCTGGACTTCCGCTTTTCTTACCATACTAGGGACGGGGTTTCTCACCTGGTTTCTATTCTCAAACCAGAATATGACAGGTCTTGGATTTTCTTTGGGAAGCCTTTCCCCCTGGTTTGCGGCAGTGCTGGGAATCCTCAGTGGTATAGCGATAGGATTTTTTGCGGAATACTACACCAGTTTTGATTACAAACCTACTCAACAGATTTCTGCGGCCTCCCAGGAAGGGCCTGCCCTTACCATAACCAGTGGCATGGCCCTGGGAATGCGATCCGTTTTCATTCCCGTTATCATTCTTGGCCTGGCCACCATTGGGGCTACGCTCCTGGCAGGCCTTTACGGAGTAGCTATGGCCGCGGTAGGGATGCTCAGCTTCGTGGCAACGACCGTCTCGGTAGACACCTATGGGCCTATTGCGGACAACGCCGGTGGTATTAGCCAAATGGCAAAGCTAGACGAGGATGTGCGAGATATCACCGACCATCTGGACTCGGTAGGGAATACCACCGCGGCTATTGGAAAAGGTTTTGCTATTGGGTCTGCCGCTTTCGCAGCCCTTTCGCTCTTTGCTTCCTATTTGTATACCCAGGCAGGACCAGAAAGCACCAAGGGGTTCCAACTGATTCTCAATATGATTAATGCCATGACCCTCGCAGGGGCCATGGTAGGGGCCGCCCTTCCCTACCTCTTCTCTGGTATTTTGATCGATGCCGTTGCCAAAGCAGCCCGGAACATGGTTCAGGAAATTCGCCGCCAATTCAAGGAAAATCCCAGGATCCTTACCGGCGAAGCAAAGCCGAACTATCGGCAATGCATCGAAATTTCTTCCGCCGGCGCTTTGAGTGAAATGCGAAAACCCGCCCTTATCTCGGTCCTTACTCCGATTGTAACGGGCTTTATCTTTGGCCCCGATTTTGTAGGGGGGCTTCTGATTGGGACAACCCTTTCTGCAATCATGCTCGCCCTGTACACTGCGAATGCGGGGGGAGCCTGGGATAATGGGAAAAAGTACATCGAAAAGGGCCATCACGGAGGTAAAGGCTCGGATGCCCATGCGGCGGCCGTCATTGGGGACACCGTGGGCGACCCCCTCAAAGATACGGTAGGTCCATCCCTGGACATCCTTATCAAAATCATGGCCGTGGTAAGCCTTATCATGGTAAACATTTTTACAGACTTTAACCTCATGAAGCTTATCCAGCTTTTTAAATAATTCTTCGGTCCCAACACCAAACGGCTCGGGGTTTTTATCCCCGAGCTGTATATTACAAAGCAGGTGTTTCCCTCTTCTTAAAACCTGTCCTCAAATCATAAAAAATGAATTCTCCTCAAAATACCGCTATCCCCCTATGATTTTAAAAGACACCTTTGCATCAATGTTATCCAAGAGGAGTACAAAGGTTCATGAAACACCGTTCAATCCACTTCTTTAAAGATGTTTTCTCTTCCTATACTTTTCTTCTTCCCTGGCTAGCCGGTTTTTTCTTTCTAACGCTCTATCCCATGGGGTATTCGTTGTATTTATCATTTACTAATTTTAACGTGCTCCAGAGCCCTCGATGGGTAGGACTACGGAATTACCTCATCATGTTTACGGGGAATGCCCAATTTCCCCGGGATGAGCGGTTTTTGAATTCCCTGTGGGTAACTTTTCGTTATGTGTTTCTCTCGGTTCCCTTAAAGCTTCTTTTTGCGCTGGCAGTAGCCATGTTGATGAATCAGAAACTACGGTTTATTCCTTTTTACCGAACCTTGTATTACATTCCTACACTTCTCGGAGGCTCAGTAGCTATAGCGGTTTTGTGGCGACGGATTTTTTCTGCCGATGGGCTCGTAAACCTTCTCCTGCGCACTTTTTTTGGAGTACCCAACCCTCCGTCCTGGATCTCGGACCCCCGATATGCCCTGTATACCCTGGTAGCACTAGCGGTGTGGCAGTTTGGGTCCCCTATGATTATCTTCCTTGCGGGGCTTAAACAGATTCCCCAAGAATACTACGAGGCTTCCAGCGTCGATGGGGCAGGAAAGATTCGCCAGTTCTTCGCCATTACCCTTCCAGGGCTTTCCCCAATCATCTTTTTTAATTTTGTGATGCAGATGATTAGCGCCTTTCAGGTGTTTACGCAGGCCTTCATTATTTCCGGAGGAAGCGGGGGACCTTTGGATTCCACCATGTTCTATAGTTTGTACCTTTACCTTAAGGGTTTTGCCTTTGCAGAAATGGGGTACGCCTCCGCCATGGCATGGTTTCTTTTAGTTATTATTGCGGCCCTCACGGCCCTGGCATTTAAAATTTCAGGTTCCTTAGTAACCTATGGGAGCGGCGAATGAAAATGAAAAGGATGAGACGACGGGACATTGAATTGGTACAGAAAATCGTCACCCACTTTTTTATTATCACCATTGGTATGGGGATGCTGTACCCCGTAGCGTGGCTTATTTCAGCATCCTTTAAAGAAACAAGTATTATTTTTACAGCCCCATCCCTCTTCCCTAAAACAATCACCTTTCAAAATTATATAGAAGGATGGAAAGGCATCGGCATTGTAAACTTTGGAACCTTTTTTAAAAATTCCTTTCTCATCAGTTTTCTCTGCGTTGTGGCAAATCTCGTCTTCTGTTCATTAACCGCCTTTGCCTTTGGGCGTCTTAAATTCCCTGGCCGGGATTTCTGGTTTGCCCTCATGATGCTCACCCTGATGCTTCCTTCCCATGTAACAACCATTCCCCGGTACGTTATCTTCCGCACCCTGGGATGGGTAGACACCATCTTACCCCTGGTGGTTCCTCGTCTTTTCGCAACCGATGCATTCTTTATTTTCCTTTTAGTACAGTTTGTGCGAACCATCCCCAAGGACCTCGATGAATCGGCAGTAATCGATGGGTGCGGGAAATTCAGTATTTACCTGAGGATTATTATGCCCCTTACGGTGCCTGCCCTTATCACCACCATGCTATTCACGTTCCTCTGGACCTGGGATGATTTCTTTAATCACCTTCTGTACCTTAATTCTCCTCAGAAATACACGGTTCCGATGGGGCTCCGACTCTTTCTCGATGCTTCTGGAATCTCTTCCTGGGGGCCCATGTTTGCCATGTCGGTATTATCTCTTGTCCCCTGCTTTGTGCTCTTCTTTTCCTTACAAAAATATTTTATCCAGGGGATTACCACCACAGGATTAAAGGGGTAACTCATGGGGAGTTTCCTCAATAGTCATATACCTAATTAAGGAGGTTTGTATGAAGAAGGCTCTGGTGTTTTTGTTCGCCCTTGTGGCTGCCACCATGGCTATGGCCTCGGGGTCTCAACAGGGTACCCCTCCCACAGGACAGGATAAAAAGGGAAGTGAACCGGTGATCATTCGCTGGGCGTATTGGGGAAGCGGGGTCCGGATCGAAATAAGCCAGAAGGCGATCGATCTGTTTCAGGCCCGGAATCCGGGGGTTAAGATAAACCCCGAAGTTTCTGGAGGAACGGGGGATCACTTCAATAAGGTGGATACCCAGCTTGCCGGTGGAAGCGGGCCGGACATCATCCAAATGGGGGGAAACATCAATGACTACGTAAAGCGAGGGGTTTTGTTGCCCCTCGATCCCTATGCAGGTAAGATTCTGGATGTGGCATCCCTAGACCCCACCGCCATTGAATCAGGAACTTTCAACGGCAAACTGTACGGTATTTCGACGGGGGTCAACATGCCCGCCTTAGTGTACAACAAATCCCTTATTCAGCGGATTGGGGCTCCCCTTCCCAAAACAACCATGTCTTTCAAGGAATTCCGGGAGTACCTTGTAACCCTGAAGTCGAAACTTCCTGCAGGAATTTATCCGATGATGGATATCGGTTCCATGGCATCCAACTCCACCTTCTTTGGCTACTGGTTAAGCTATAAACAACGCCCCCTGTATATTGCAGAAACCAATTCTACCGCCGTGACGGCGGATCTTGCCAAAGAATACCTGGACTTTTTCAAAGATCTTCGGGACAACGGACTTGTCCCTCCCCCCGACGTGGCAGCCAGTTTTGCGGAATCCAATGCGGACACCTCGGCTATTATTGCAGGTAAAGTGGCCATTGGTTTTTTGTGGTCTAACCAACTCGGCGGGTATCAGGCTGCTACCAAGGATGAGCTCGATTTAATGGAACCACCGGGGGCAGCAGAAACAAAGGCCCTCTGGCAACAACCCAGCCAATTCTATACGGTGAACCTGGCATCCCGTAACCCTGAATGGGCAGTTCGATTCATCAATTTCCTGGTAAACGATCCTGATGCAGCCCGTATTCTGGGAAGCAACCGGGGCTTCCCTGCTTCCTCAAAAGCCCGGGCCGCGGGGTTCACCGACATCAACGATCAAAAGGTTATCAAATATATGAGTATTGCCGCCGCCCACTCTTCGAAGCAGAAACCCAATCTCCCCAATGATACGGAATTTAACAGTACCCTCTACCTCATTTATCAGAAGGTTGCCTTTAACCAAATAAATACCACCGAAGGGGGAAAACAAATCTACGACCTGATTATTCGCCTTATCAATAAATAAAATAGATGGGCCGGTAACCGGGGATCGTCGGGGCCTCTCACAATAGGGGGTCCTGATGTAATCCTTAGACACTCTCCCATGAGCATGTGGGGGGCCCATTGGAGGGTCCCCGACTCAAAACCCGGGGCCCCGCCTATTCCGGTAGGGGGATAAGCCCTTCCCAGCGAAGATGCCACCTTCCATCGTTGGGGAATCCTGGCGCCGAATGGGAAGGGGCCCCATCCCAGCCTGCCGCCATCATACCCACCGCAAGAAGAAGGGCGCCGTTACCCGGTAAGTAAACAGGAAGTCCACCACTCCATACCGACGGCGTTTCTGTTTTTTCTCCCGCCTTTCTAGAAGTGGTAAGCCCTGGGGTGGCGATGCGTCGGGAAGATGAGGAACGAGTCATTCCACCCGGGGCTCCTTCATTTTTCCACTGCACATTATGGCCATTAGGGAGGTAAGTGTTTTTGGGGCTCTCCATAAGGAGGATATTCACCGCATCATCTCTTCTTTCCAGCCGGGCAGCCGTCATAGCCAGAGCGGGGAAATCCCACCCCCAACAGGAAGAAAAGTCCCAGGATTTCAGCACTTCCTCCAACGTATTAACCATGATGTGAGCTTCGATACGACGTCCCGGCAACATACCCAGGGCAAGAAGCATCGAAGGATGATCTTTGGTTACCATGGGGAAGGTCTCGGGGCAATTTTCGTGAGCAAAATAGACCACAAGACCCGAGGTCTGTGCTATTCCACTAGGGGGCTTTGCAAGAGCCTTTACCACATCCTTCCATTTTTCCAGGCTATACTCTGGGGAAGGAGCTGACAAGGCCGATGACGCTCCTTCATACCATTCTATCGCCTTTTGCAGAGCCCAGTACCAATATTCAATTTCAAAAGTTGGATTCAACACCCTGCGGGGATCATGGCACTCCTGGACGGGGATCAGGGGCGGACCAAGGCAGAAACGCTGGAGCTTTTCATCCCACTGAAGAAAATCGGCCATAAATTCGGCGGTTTCCCAAAAAAGCTCCCCATATGTGGCAAGGACCGCCGGAAGTCCTTGCCGCCGGGAAAGCAACTCCCCATACATGATAGGATGGGGTTCCTGCCAGCAAAGCAGTGGCCCAATGGGAGAAGGGGCATCGCTTCCAGCAGGCTCGGTCATCTTGGGCCATCGAGCACCCCGATACCCCTGACTCGCTGCTCGTTCCTTGGCCCGGGGCAAAATTCTTTTGTACCAGAGGAAACTCCGTTCAAAAAGTTCTGGCCGTCCCCATTGGATAAAGTGAGCAGCATGCCAGTAATGCATTTCCAGGTGAAATTTTCCATACCAGGAATTACAGGTAAGTCCCGTCTCCTGAGGGGGGAGGCTCCCGGCGCACTGAATAGCCGTAAGATACTGGGAAAGCACCACCCGCCGCTCTAATTCTGCCGCCCGAGGATCGGTACTGTCGGAAAAATCGACTATACCTCCCTGGCCCCAAAAGGATTCCCAATAACGTTGAGAACGGGAGGAAATTTCGTGCCAAAGCACCCGGAACTCACCGGTAAAAAGTTTCGCCGCCCAGAATTTCTGATCATCTACCAGGTGTGGCAGGAACCAGAAGGCCACCTCTAGTTCCGGCCTATCTGCGGTAATCCAAAAAGCATGGGGTTCTGAAGCCCCCCGTGGAGTAAGAGAAACACCAGGGCTTGCTTGAACCTGAACAAAATAGACGGTGGCATCCAGGATACGAACAAAGGACCAATAGGCACCGAAGGGTGTACTCTTTTGTACTAGGCGGGTCTCATGTTTCTCGGGACTTTTCCAGTCAGAGGCGCTTTCTTCGTGGGATGCATAGGGGAAACTTATTTGGATACCAAGCAACCCCTTTTCTAAAAGAGGGGAACAGAGCCGGAAGGCCAGGATATCCGCATCGGGAGCAACTGTCCCTTCTATCCCTACAGGATTTCCTTTAAGAGTAAAGGAACTATACACTATACCTTCCCAGAGATCTCCATATTGACGGGGCTCCCCCACATCATCCATCAAAAGGGAACGCCAGGGGGAACCCTCCGTATCCCTAACCACAAAGGAAAACCGCGCGAGATTAAATCGATGAGGATTAATCCGAAGGCTCGTAAAAAGCGGGTCTTGTCCCGTCGGGTCCGTCATGTATCCTACTGAACGGCGATCCCTTTTCTGGCCCGCCGCCGGCTGGCAAGGAATTTCAAAGTACTGTTTTCTTAATTGATATTCTTGAAGCCCTTCGCTTTCCGGATAGCTATGCCAGCCCCACTGAGCCATCGTACACAGAGGAATACCTGCTCCAGGGGGAGGTAAAAAATTCTGGAGCCCCGTAACATCCGCTGTAAAGGCAAACTCACCATTCCCTATTGAAAGAGGGGCCCATGGATCATACCGATGCAAGGAAGGACAATGCCGCCGGACCAGGGCTTTGCGATCAATGGCAGAACCCATTAGCGGGCCTCCATAAGCTGCAGTTTTCCGTTCTTTTCCAGGACCGGCACATAGCAAAATCGTTCTTCCGGCGTCTTATTAGGGCTATGAAAGGTAAGATACAGGCCACCTTGGAAAGATCGAAAGAGCATCCCATGCCCCCCATCAACATTGATGAGGGGGGCCGATTCATGAATCCAGGGGCCAAAAATGCCCTTACATGAATAGGCACAGCCCATCGCATAGCCGGTATCGCTAAAACTGGACCACAGCATGACCAGCTCTCCCGTAGACAGGGTATACAGGAAAGGCCCATCGGTTACGCGACTTTGAGGATTTATCGAACCATCCTTTCGCCTATGGGGTCTTGTCCAGGGAGCCTCAGAGCCCCGGAAAAGTAATACCGGTTCTCCTACGGGCTCCCGCAGGTCCGGCCGTAAGCGGAGGGCCCAAATTTCCCCATCCACCGTTTGTACCCATTCATGGCAAAAAACAAGCCAGGGCGTACCCGCATTATCTATATACAAAGTTCCGTCAAGGCACTCCCAGGTTTCTGGAGTAAGGGGCCTGGGGGAATGAATATAGTAGGGACCTTCGGGAGTATCAGAACGGAGCACCTGGGTGGCCCGGCAATATCCCGGCGCTTTAAAACTGGCAAACATATAAAAGGCCCCCTGCCATTCATGGACTTCGGGGGCCCAAAAATTTTCCTTGCCCCAAAAGTCCGGGGAAGGCCGAAAGGCAGGAATAGGGCCTTCCCAGTGTTCCAGGTCAGTTCCTCGATAACAATCAAAACCAATGCCGGGTCCTCGCCAACAGTCAGAGTCAGTGGTGCCAAAAAGATAATATCTCCCCTGTTTCTGTACCGGCAGAACAAAGGGATCCCGAATTTGAATGGCCTCTCGCTTCTTTAGTAAGTAGTTGGCGCCATGCCCCTCTTCAAAAGCTCTTTTTACTTCCTGATCTTTCCCTATTCCCATTATACGGTCCTCCTCTTCTTAAAGTACCCTTCCCTGGGATGAACGATATTCCGAAGGGGATAATCCAAACATTCGCTTAAAGGCCCTTCTGAAACTAGCCTTGTTGACATAGCCACAATGGAGTGCGATGGTATCTACCGATTCGCGAGTTTCAAGAAGCAATCTTCGGGCTTCGGTCATCCGCCGCCGGAGAATATACCAGGAAATATTTTCTCCCCGCTGTTCTTTAAAGAACGAAGAAAGATAACTTTCCGACAGATGAAACGTGTCCGCAATAAGCGTAAGCGAGAGGTTGGGGTCCTGAAAATGGGTTTCAATATACTCCTGAATTTCCTGGGCAAGGATCTCGTTATGACTCCGTTTTTCGCGGCACCGCTCCTCTGTCATAGACCGAAGAAATTTCTCCACCTCTTTAAATCCTGTGAGGGGCTGAATCTCCGTCGTATCAATAGCATCAAGATAGGCTGCATACACTTCCTGGCGTGGGGGAGGGAATTCCACTGCAAGCCTGCGGGCGGTCAGACAAAGGGCCTGAATCAGTTTTCGTCCTTCTTTAATAGATAGATTCCGTTGAACAAAGTTTTCTTTATAAATAGAGTCCCATATGGAACTGAATAAATTAAGATTCGCCGCCAGCACTGAGCGAATAAGAGAGGCCTCCACATCCATAGGATAGCGATAGACATCCATGGGAGCGGGGAGGGCCGTATAAAAACGAATCCGTTCAAAACCGCCTCCATACAATGAAGCCAGCGCCGTCTCTGCCTCCGCAAGTGAAAGGGACAATAGGAAGGGATCTTCCACCGGCCGCCCTACCCCAAAAGAGACCTCTTCCCGTAATTTAGCAGGAAGTTTCTGAACAACCCCTTCGATAAAAGCTTCCGCATCCAAATTACAGGTAGCGTTTCCCAGACAACGCTTAATGGCAACGGCATATCCCCTTCCCCATGAAAGAGCATACTCATCGATGGCAAGATGATTCCTGAAAAACATTACAAGGCTATCATCGGAATTCAATACCGCCGAAGCATCAAGGTCCTTCATAAAAAACGGAACCTGCCCAACTATGACATAGTACGGACCAGGTGCAGGGAAAACCGAAAAACGGCGACAATCTTCCAAAAAGAGGGTCCGATCTCGATATTCACCTTTGAGTAATTTATGGAAAAGATAATCCTTCCCTATGGTAAACAGGACATCCATCTTTTGCGTCAGCTGAAGATTCGTATCCCTCAGGTTAAGCACTGCCTCTTCGAGCAACGTAAAAACGGACGTCCCTTTCTGAAAAAGAGGATTCTTTCCTGGCATAAGGAGAGAAAACAAATGAGAAATGGGGCGACTGTTATGAGAAGCAAACAGGAAAGAAAGCGCCAGGGCAAACAAAAAACCGCCTCCCAAGAGGAAAGACGCCAGAACCTGAACACGACGAACCGAGGCGGTTATCCGTTCCTCATCCATAAAGGCAACATAGTGCCAGCCATTATACGAAGAAATACGACTATACACCTTGTATCGATGTGTACCAATTGCTACCGTTTGTGTAGCGACAGAAATCATTTGTTTCTGGAACTCTAGGGGAATAGAATCTGAGGTAGCGGCAATTAATTTACCCTCCGGCCCATACACCACAATCCATCCTCCATATTGATCAGGTATGCGTGCCAGGCGTCTCCCCAGTTCTGTCCCATTTATCATAATTACGAGGGAACCCCGAACGTAATCCCCATAACCGATGGGCCATACCAGAAAATGGGCAAGCATTGGGCGTCCCCCCCGGGCAGTGCTTGCAGTTAAAGCATAATGGGCATTAAAACGACCTCCCTCTCCCGCAAGGATATAGCGACGCCAGCTATCGGCAGTGAACCCCTCCACACTTAGCAAGTTTCCATAAAAAGTGGAATATTCGGCTATCCCATTTTCATACAGAACCCGCTCTCCTGCTTTAAGATACAGCATACATCGATCTAAAAAATCCCCACCCAACACAATCATGGAAAGATAGGTGGTAAGTTCCTTCATACGATACAATTCAAGAGGAGAAAGGGGACTTTCCATCACCGAATATCGATTCAGTCGGTAATCCAAAACAACCTTGGAAGCCAATTTTTCTAAATTTGAAAGAGTGCGGTCCACATAATTTACACTATTTTCTAGCTGGGTCGACGCAACCTCATCGGCGGCACGAAAAAGTAGGGCAGAACTTACGAAAAAATAAAGACCACTTACCACAAAAGCGGGGATAAGAATAAACAGATTAGTACTCAAATATCGCAGCAAAAGCCTTTTCGGTCCTGGAGTTTCTTTCATAAATTTTTCTCCAAGATAGAAAGGTACCGGGAAAGACCTAGTTGCTCTAATTGTTTAAGGTACAATGGCCAATCCCGGTCGATATCTAATTCTCCAATAATGAATCGATTACTCGCTTCCATTACAAAAGAATGAATCGTCCTTCGTAATTCATAAAATTCCCCCAAGTCCCTATCAGAGATACTTACCGTCGAAAAAGGATAGCGCCGAACCTTAAAGGGTTCATACACCTGGGTGCTTTTATACAGGAATTCTTCATAGGAAAAACCCGTATCGATGGCAAACTCATTCTTTAAATCCCGGGTCCAGCCGGGTCCCATATTGAGCTGGGCATTGTCTTCCTGGGCAAGGGGCTTTAAATAGCGATACTTAGCGGGCTTTCCATTAAAGGCAAAAAAGAATTTTCCCTGGGGGATCCGTTCCCAGTGGACCCCTTCAATGCCCTTGTCATGGAGAGCGCTTTCGATCCGATAAAAATGATCGGCCCACCGAAAAGCCAGTTCGGGATACCGACACTGTTTGGTAATAACCAGTTCCCCTACTTTTATTACCGCATCGATAAGCCACGGCGTATAGGCCTTTCCTTCGGGCCCGATGAGGGGCGGCAATACCACATACTCATGGAGGGGGGCCCGGGGATCTTCGGAAAGGGTCGCTACATTAGCCGGGTGATGGGAAACCACTACCCCCAGGCGATTCACCGGGCCTTCCACGAAGAAGCGCAATCGGGATCGATCCTGTACGAGAGAATGCATATCCACAAGTCCTTCCTGAAAAAGTCTACGAATAAAACGAAGTCCCTCCCGGTATTCTTTTTTGTTAGCGCTAAAAAAGACCCGTCCATCTACAATAAATTCAAAATTATTCAATAGGGGATCCCCAGAATCATCAGGTCCGCCGGCAGGAACAAAGGAATTCATGAGCCAGAGCACCACATTTTCAAGGTTTCTCGTGGCACCGGCCATGGGAATTTCATCGGTAGGATCCCCATTCCCATTGGCATCGAATTTTTTAAACGCCTGTAAGACCTGGTGCAACTCTTCCAAGGTTTTGGGAACCGCCAGTCCTAATCGATCGAGCCATTTCTTATTAATCCATGCCTTTTGGCGCATGGTCATATGGTAATCATCAGTAAAAACCGCCGGTAAACCATAAATATGACCATCAGGGCTTGTGATTATTTTTTTAATGGTAGGTTCGGTATCAAAGAGTTCTTTAATCCAGTAGCCTTCCTTTTCTATTAATTCCTCTAAGGGCAAGAATACCCCCATCCGCCCATATCGATAAATATCCTGCGTGGAAAGTCCCGTTCCATTAGCACCAAAAATGATGTCCGGATATTCACCACTTGCGAACATCGCCAGAAGCTTATTTCGGGCACTTACCCGGTCTGTTTCAATCCACTCAATATGAATACCGGTCTGCTCTTCGATCCAGCGAACATAAGCATTGGTTTTTAAGTCTGCAATGAACCCCACGCTGGGAATAAATACCCGGAACGTAACCGGCTCAGTAACTAAGGGAAGCTTTCCTGGGGGCGGTAAAGGAAGAGACGGCGGGGAGTGCTCATAAGTTAGAACGTTTTTTGTTCTTTCCGTCGCATCTCTTTTTTCACTCCTTACTCCCAGAACGCAAGAAAGAGTAATAGAGCCCAGGAGTATCCACAGCAGAGCCTTCATGGCTAGTAAGTATACTATGGGAAGGGGAATTCTCCCAGGGAACATTTTTTACGGGGAGGTACATTTTTTATGATGCGAAACCAATCGAGAGGGGCAAACCTGTCACTTTTTTAATATTGAGCTTGACTATTTATAAGATGAGGGGTGTATACTCATAGGGAATAGACAAAATTTGTCATATTTAAGGATGAACGTCATGAGAAAAAAGTCTACTTCCTATCTCCGTATTATCGTAAGTGCCAATCTTTGTTTTATTGGCTTTATCACTGCAGCGGCTCTGTTCTTTCGTAATCCCGAACACGAAATAGCCTCTATTATCCGCTGTATACTCATTATGGGAGCATTATTTTTTTTACTAGTTTATTTTATACTCAGAAGATATTGCTGTATTTATGACTATCCTTTTGGAGAAAGAAAAAAAGATGCAGAGCAGTATAAAAAAGCGCTCATCACATTAGGGGAAACCCCATTAAAATCTCTTATCCTATATATTATCCTCGTTCTAATCTTCATACTCTCTTTATATATCGCATCCCCCTTTATAGGTACAAATTGTAATAAAATTTCTATTCTTTTGCTTATTCTATCGTTAGGGATGTTAGATGGGGCCTTTGTATTTGTAATCACAGACCGGCTTGGGGCTCGGGTTCTTCTCTCCCACCAATTGGAATACTATCCCTCAGATCTTCGAGATAATCGCCAGCAACGAAAGAATTTCATTATCCCTTCTTTTATGACTCTTATGACATTTATTTTTGCTGTGTCACTAGCACTGTTTGTCTTTGATACCATAAAGTACGTACGAGGTCATCTCAGCTTTACCCAAAAAGAAGTGTATAGTACTGTTATATTCTTGTCATTGCTATATTTTATCACTGTTCTTACGTTGGTAGGGATTTGGACGAGAACTACAGCTATAATTTATCGTTCTATTATTAACCAACTTGATATTCTTTCGTCAGCAGAAAAAGATTTGCGTCAACGGATATATATTACCTCCATAGATGAACTAGGAACTATTGGAGGCCTGATAAACACCTTCTGCCATAACCTTACTATCAGTATTGAAGAATTACAAAGATCTCAGAAAACTCTTTATGAGGTAAGCAAAATTTTCGAAGAACATGCAAAGGTATCAATAGAGACCACAGATCCTCTTTTACAAAGTGCTACTATAGTTCAAGAAAAAACAAAACTTCAAGCAAATTGTGTACAAGATTCTAGCAATGCGGTTACCGATATCACCAATCAAATAAATACGCTGGGGAGGCTCATTATTGACCAATCAAGTAGTATTACCGAAGCCTCAGCGGCAATAGAAGAAATGATCCACAATATTCAATCTATCAACACTACGACGAAGCGCATGGCTGATAAATTCTTAGATCTCCTGGGATCGGCTCAACGTGGACAATCTCTTCAAGAAAACACTTATCAGCAGGTGCTTCATATTGTAGAAAGATCTCGAACACTCCAGGAAGCAAATAAAGTTATCACTACTATTGCTAGCCAGACTAACTTATTGGCTATGAATGCGGCCATCGAAGCAGCTCATGCAGGAGAAGCAGGTCGAGGCTTTTCGGTAGTAGCTGACGAAATTCGCTCTCTTTCAGAACATGCAGCTATTCAATCAAAGAATATCCGCACAGAAATCTCCCAAATTCAAACTGAAATAGAAAAGGTACTTCAATCCACTACAGTTTCACGGAGCTCTTTTGATACGTTATCGCAATCCCTTGAAGAATTGAACCAACTTGTGCAGGAACTACAAGGAGCTATGGCAGAACAAAAAGAAGGCTCAGGGCAGATCCTTGAAGCACTTAAAAACATGAATGAACTTACTACCGCCGTTCAACAAGAGTCTCAAAGTATGAAAAATAATACGGGAGCTATTCTTGAGAAGAACAAACAACTTAATCAGGCTACTCTAGATATTTCAGAAAGTATTAAGCAGATGATTGAAAAAATTAATCTAATTGCACAAAGTGTCCGTGACTTTAGCAAAAGTGGTAAAGATATCCAAAATCTTATCGAAACTATGAATAGGGTTGTAGAAAGCTTTATTACAAATACAGTGGAAAACTAACCCCTTTTCTTTTTACTCTGTTGCACTTTCATCCCTGTCGGGGAACCCCGACAGGACAATTTTCTGAGATATAGTAGATTTTAAACGCCGTTTTCGTTCCTACCAATTACTCCACAAGCAATTTTATATCTTCCTCCACCGTGCCAATAGTTCCCAGATTAAAGGTTTTTACGAGGACCTCTGCTACTTCGGGGGAAAGGAATGCCGGGAGGGTAGGCCCAATGTGGATGTTTTTAAAGCCCAGCGAAAGGAGCGCTAAGAGAACCAATACGGCCTTTTGCTCATACCAGGCGATATTAAAGGCAATAGGAAGATCGTTCACATCCGCAAGAGCAAAGGCTTCTTTGAGGGTAAGGGCCGTTACTGCCAGGGAGTAGGAGTCATTACATTGCCCCGCATCGAGCACCCGAGGGATCCCTTCAATATCTCCGAGGGGAAGTTTGTTATATCGATATTTGGCACAGCCGGCGGTAAGAATCACCGTATCCCGGGGAAGGGCCCGGGCAAACTCTTCGTAGTATGCACGGCTTTTCATACGCCCATCACAGCCGGCCATAACCACAAATTTACGGATTTTGCTGGCCTTTATGGCCCCTACTACCTGGGGCACCAGGGCCGCCACCTGATCGTGAGCAAACCCACCGATAATTTCGCCCTCTTCAATCGGTGTGGGTGGGGGGCAGGTTTTCGCTAATTCCACAAGGGCGCTAAAATCTTTCCAGCCCTTGTGGTCCGCCTCAATATGGGGTACGCCAGGGAAGCCCACTATTCCTGTGGTAAAGAGTCTATCTTTGTAGGAAGCTGAAGGCGGCACAAGACAATTGGTGGTCATGAGGATGGGACCGTTAAATTTCTCAAATTCCTCCTTCTGTTTCCACCAGGCATTCCCGTAGTTGCCTGCGAAATGGGGATATTTTTTAAAGGTCGGATAATAGTGGGCAGGAAGCATCTCGCTGTGGGTGTACACATCTACCCCCGTACCGGCCGTCTGTTCCAAAAGCATCTCCAGATCCTTAAGATCGTGACCAGAGATAAGGATCCCCGGATTATGACGAACCCCAATCGATACCCTGGTGATTTCCGGTTTGCCGTAGGTAGCGGTATTTGCCTTATCTAACAAGGCCATGGTAGTAACCCCTACCGAACCACATTCTAATACCCACTGAATAAGAGCGTTCGTCTCAAGATGGGAATCCACCGTGGCAGCCAGGGCCCGATGCATAAAGGCAAAAATGTTGTCATCGGTGTAGCCAAGCACCGCCGCATGGTGCGCATAGGCGGCCATTCCTTTAAGACCAAACACAAGCAACGCCACCAGGGAACGACGGTTCACATCTTCTATCGACAAAAAACCTATTTCCTGGGCCTTGGCAGGGAATTGATCCGAGGGAAGTTTCCAGATGGCCGCATCGCTATTGGCGATATCTTTGTGAAGGCCCTGAGGAACCACCAATTCGTTGCCTACTAACCGTTGTAGCTCCTGCCGAATTTGAAGGCCCTCCGTAATCTTTTGGACAAAGTAGGCCCCATCAAAATTGGCATTGGTAATAGTCGCAAAAAGACTTTCCATAACAAATTGATCTGCCATCGGGGTGGGCTTTCCCACCGCCCGGGCAAAACTAGCCCATACGCCAATTCCTTTCAGGGTATGTATCAAAAGATCCTGGAGATCCGAGGTTTGACTGTCTTTCCCACAGACCCCTTTTGCAACCGCACACCCCGTACCGTTCATGGCCTCCTGACATTGATAACAAAACATAGTGTTCCTCCTAAAATTGTTTTATCTCCAGGTAAGGCTTCCATCCTGGATTCCGATCACTACCGTAGAAACGGGGACCTTGCGTTTTGTCCGAGAAAGGGCCTGCTGGACTAACACAGAAAGCCCCCCACAGCAGGGCACCTCCATAATTGCCACCGTGATATGGGCTACCTGGCTTTCATCGATAAGAGCCGCAATCTTATCCACATAGACTTCTTTGTTTGCATCCAGTTTAGGGCAGGCAATGACCAGTTTTTTCCCCGCAAGCAGGGCCGGATGAAAAGCTCCACAGGCAAAGGCGGTACAACTGGCGGCAATAAGAAGCGATGATCCCTGGAAATACGGAGCCCGGGGATTAATAAGATGAAGCTGGATAGGCCATTGTTCCAGGCGAGAAGCATAGGAGAAGGACAATCCCTGGGCCTCAGGAAAGACTGGCGTATCCCCTTTCTCCGACAGAGAAGGAACTGCAGTAGAAGGACCTTTCCATCCTCTTGCTTGAAGTCCCGGGCACCCTGTTCTTATCTCCCCCTGTTCGTTGCCCCGCGTATCCGCCGGGATAGAAGTCGTTCCCTGCCGATATACTGAAGGCCCCCTTTCTTTAAAAATTCCGGTGGCCCTATGCTTCTCTTCTTTTGATTCGTCAGAAACAGCATGGTCTGATGATGTCGACAGGGACCGCACTTCTTCTGGCACAGAAATGCCCTTTTCAGCAAGTATGGCCAGGGCCTGTCGATACCAGCTTTCCTGGCCATGATGGTGTAAATGTTTCAGGTGGGCCACAATAGTAGCCATCCCTTTAGGGATGATATTCTCTATGACCCGCCGTTCATCGTAGGCTTCCGCCTCCCGTTCTATGCGGGAAATAGCTCCCTGGGGACATTCACCAATACAGGCTCCAAGACCATCACAGAGGGATTCTCCCACGAGTCGGGCCTTCCCTTCGATAATTTGTAAGGCTCCCTCAGGGCACCCTTCTGCACAGAGGCCGCATCCATTACAGAGGTCTTCGTTTATTTCTATAACCGTCCGTTTTGCCATCCCTTTCCTCCTAATATAAGCATAATGGTATTATTTTACCATTTTAAGACGTAAAAAACTCACGTAACTTGCCTTTTGATGCTTCTCTCCCATAGGGAGTATTCTCTCTTTTATTTATTTTCCGGCGCTCCTCATTGTATCCTCAGGGAGAGGAGTTTCGGCTATCATATGCTGTAGGGTCCGTTCCGCCAGCAAACGGACCAGACGCTGGGAAGCCCCGGTTATTTCAGAACCAAAGATACAATGCTGCGCATTGCAGGCTCTACTAAAGGGACAAAAATCGGCCTGCAGGGGCCCATCTATTACTTCGATGATTTCTTTCAAAGTGACATTCTGCGGATCCTTTGCCAATGAGAATCCTCCCGCGGGGCCTTTAACCGAACGGACCAATTGATTTCGCACCAGGTTCTGCATCACCTTAGCCAGGTGATTTTCGCTGATACCCAGATAACTCGCTATTTCCTTGGTCTGCACCCGCTCTCCCCTATATTGGGCGAGATACATCAGGGCGTGGATACCGAGCATGCTGGCATCGCTAAAATGGACAATTCGGTTAACACTCATAATGGTATTATGATACCAAAATATTTTTTTGTCAATAAAAAATACTTCTCTGCTGTAAAAAATCTCTGAAAAATAATTTTTCTGGACTAATTATTCCAGGAAAAAGTCTTCCTTACTCTACAAGATTTCATTACAGCAGAGAAATATGCACCCTATGATTAAAAAAGAGGAAGCGAAAAACCGATAAACCAGGAACCATACAAGGTCATGGAGAGCCGGTATATATCAACATTATAAACACTACCAGTTTTAAGAGATGCTGGTATACGTTCAGTACCTGATTGTTCTACATCTGCCACATATCCAATCAAGAATTCCCCATTTCCCAGGGATATACCTACGGTACCCCGCAGTGTCGCAAAGGCTAAACTACCCAGGTACACCCAATTGATATTCTTCCACTCTTCCGTAGTAGTATCCAGTTGCTGCAACCGTCGCTGGGTCATCGAAGCTGAAAGATCTATATCAAGATGCAGATCAGGACTCCCTGCACGAGTACCTAGACCAAGGCCATAAACTGGATTGGGGGAACTTCCAAACCATTCATCCGAAGGGAGCCGAATCTGAAGGATAGAATATAAAAAAGAGGAGCCACTCCGCACATAGGCAGTTACCAGATCCCGGTTCCAATCGTAGAGGAGCCCCACATCATGAATACCATTGCGAGCCACATTGATAAGCCCCAGTTGGAGACCCTGAACCCTATTGGCCACATTTATAAGGCCAATTTGAAGACCCTGCACATCCTCAGCGACATTAAACAGTCCCGCCCCTTGAATGCCCTTAACATCCTTGGCGATATTAAATAGCCCCGCCCCCTGGATTCCTCGGACCGTCTCAGCCGTATTAAAGAGGCCTGCCCCCTGTACTCCCCGAAGAGAGCCACTGATATTAAAGACCCCTGCCATCTGGATTCCCTGGGGCACCCCACCGGCTATATTAAAAACACCCGCACCTTGAATGCCCTTTAAGGTACCGGTAATAGTAAAAATACCGGCACCGAGAATTCCCTCGGTCCTTCCGGAAAGGCTAAAGATACCGCTTCCCATGATCCCCGAGACTTTCGGCGCCGCCCCGCCAATCACATTAAGGCTCACAATAACAGTGCGATACTCTGAAGGCACCGAAAGGCCCGGCACAAACCCGAGGACAAGCGGGACCGGCGGCGCATCCGGTTCCCTAGATTCCGATTCTACAGAGGTCATTGTTTCATTTTCTGACGTTTTTTGTTCCGCCTGCTCTTTTTGGGCCCGTTTTCGGGCTTCCTGAAGAACCGAATCATCGTCCCACCAATCCTGAGCTCCCCCCGTCAGGGCAAGCCCCAGCATCATCAGCGCCAGCGCTATTCGCCGCATAGGATCCTCCTCACTTTTTTAGTTGTTTTTATGGTTTATCTACCACCTCAGTACAAAAAACTATATCTCACTTTTTTTAGAAAACAAAAAAGACATCCTCTATTTTTTTTACTCAATCGAGCTAAAGAGAATCTCTGTGTAACTTGTCTATTTTTTATTATGAGATATGAAGGGGTAGCCCAGAAAGGGCTCCCCCGAGTGTCTGCGAGGGGACCCTTTTTAAATACTAAAATCCACCACCCCTCGCTTTAAAAGCCCAAGACGGACCATATCATCGAGGGTATATCGTTCTAACACAGCCCGGATGGCTTTTTCAATCTGGATGCAGAGCTCTTCACTGGCCTCTTTAAAACCCGTTGGAACATCGGGGGGCGACGCACCACCCTCTTCAATCTCATAATCCAGAAGTTTCCCCTCCAATACCTCAAACATCTCGAGGAGTCGGATCTTCTCGGGGGCCCTCCGTAAGTAGTAGCCCCCCTGGGCCCCCCTGATGGAAAGCACCAAACCAGAAGCCCGCAAGAGCAACATGATTTGCCCCAGATACTTTTCTGAAATTCCTTCCCGTTCACTGATCTCGCTGAGTTGCAGGGGCCTTTTTTGATACTCCATCGCCAATTGGCAGAGCATCCGTAACCCATACTGGGTTCTGGTAGAAAGT
Organism: Treponema sp. J25; assembly: GCF_004343725.1. Lineage (NCBI taxonomy): Bacteria > Pseudomonadati > Spirochaetota > Spirochaetia > Treponematales > Treponemataceae > Treponema > Treponema sp. J25. Next base: position 61,792 of record NZ_PTQW01000022.1, on the reverse strand, counting down.
TTCATAGTTCGACCTTATCTTCTCCATTTTGCAGGTTCTGTTCCCCTTTACTGAGGGTCCTGATACAAAATGGTAGAAAGGTACCGTTCTCCCGTATCCGGTAAGAGCACCACCACCGTTTTACCTGCCCATTCAGGCCGTTTAGCTACCTGGGTTGCCGCAAAAGCCGCCGCTCCGGAGGAAATTCCCACCAGGAGGCCCTCATAGCGGGCAAGCTTTCGGGCGGTACTCACCGCTTCTTCCGTTTTTACGGTAATGATTTCATCGATAATCTTCACGTTGAGTACCTCAGGAACAAAACCCGCCCCAATACCTTGAATCTTATGGGGGGCCGGAGTTCCCCCTGAAAGTACGGGGGAATCAAAGGGCTCTACCGCCACCACCTTAACCTGCGCTTTCCGCTCTTTCAGAACCTCGCCTACCCCGGTGATGGTACCGCCCGTCCCTACCCCCGCCACAAAGACATCTACCTCGCCATCCGTATCCCGCCAGATTTCTTCGGCGGTAGTCCTACGATGAATCTCGGGATTAGCGGGATTACTAAACTGGCCGGGGATAAAAGAATTGGGGATCTGGCTTGCCAGTTCTTCTGCTTTTTTAATGGCCCCTTTCATCCCCTCTGTACCGGGGGTAAGGACCAGTTCTGCCCCCAGGGCCTTAAGAAGGCTTCGCCGTTCAAGGCTCATCGTCTCGGGCATGGTTAAAATAAGGCGGTATCCCTTTGCCGCCGCCACAAAGGCCAGGGCAATTCCCGTGTTGCCACTGGTAGGTTCAATAATGACCGTATCTTGAGAGATAAGGCCCCGCCTTTCCGCATCGGCAATCATGGCATAGCCAATCCGGTCCTTTACACTCGAAAGGGGATTAAAATACTCAAGCTTTGCCACCAGTCGGGCCTGTAGGCCCTCCTGTTTCCCATAGGACCCCAGTTCTAGAAGGGGCGTGTTTCCGATAAGATCGGTAAGTTTCTTAGCTATCCTGGCCATGTGGTACCTCCTTCGCAAGGCATGGGGAATCCCCGAGTTTTTCCCTCCAACGGGTTCTCTTGTTCTTTCCCCTTTTAATATACTACTAATAATAGTTTATTAGTAGTGATTACTATGGCATATAATACTTATTTAGTCAACTATTTTTTCTCCTCTGAGGCGGTGAAAGCGGAGGAGGTCAAAGTGATGTAGCAGGTTTTGTTGGTTATCCATACCTGCGGGCCTTTCTTCCCTTCTCTCACGCATTATCATGGCGTGCATCGCTGATACAAAAAGTCCCAGGAACACCCCTTTATCCCCTCCAACGGAACGGGCCTGTTTCTTTATTCAAAACGCCCTATCCTCTCGACTTTATTTTTCTTTTACGCTACAAAGAATAACATGTGGAAATTGATAGTGCAGTTCTTCCGCATGCTTTTTAAGAAAAAGGAAGACGATCCCGATCAAATTAAAGAAGAAGTTTGGACCACTGATCTGAGCCATCCTGGTAAGGGGCGCTTTATTCCCGAAGAAAGCACCAAGTACCGGGGTTTCTATACAAAACAAGGTTTTACGCTAGAACTTTACCATGAACACACCCTTACCTGGATAGAAGATCCCCTGTACCGCTATCAAGATCTTTTTATTCAGCTTGATGTTCATTTTTCTACACCTACGGCGTATTATGCGGGGGGGCTTCAGTTTCATCGGGTTGATGACAGTTCCTATTATTCCCTGCTGGTTTCCAATAGGGGCTATTTTCGGCTGGATCTCCTCTTTAACGGCCGGACCATGCCTCTTATTGGGTGGACCGAAATACCCCGGAGTCAGGAAAAGGAAGCTTCAGGGAAAACCAGAGAACAGTTCCAGTCTGAGAAGACAAGGCAAGAAAACCCCTCTGTTCCGCCGGTATCCCTTTCCGTCCCAATCACGGCGGTTCAAATTGGGCTTATCGTCTCTGGGGAACGGATGTGTATTCTTATCAACAATCGATGGGCCGCCGAAATCCAGGATGCCACCATTCCCGAAGGTCGGCTTGCCCTTTTGGGAGTGCTTTACGAAAAACCAAAGGAAACTCACCAATCGGCATCTCTCCTCTTCCGCCATCTCCACGTGGATTCCCGGCCTTTGAACGTAGAAGCCTATTACATCCGCTGGACCTCTTTTATCCCGATTAGTCCCAGTGCTCGCTATAATCTGGCGGAAACCTTTTTTGTGATGAACCAACCCCACGCAGCCCTGGTTCAGCTGAAACGGCTTTGGAAAGAACGTCCTGGTCCTCGGACAGCTTCGGAACTGCTGTTGGCGGGTCGTTCGGCCCTGCTCCTGGGGCTTCACCAAGAAGCGGAAGAATATTTCGACCACTGCATAGAAGTAGATAGTCAGGCCGAAGAATCCCGCGCTGCCCTGGCAGAGAAGGCAAAAATCCTGTATCTCCAGGACCGCTACGGAGAATTGATAGAGCTTACCCGGGAAGCCCTGGGCTTTTTTCCCCAGGATCCGGTGCTTCACACCTTGCAGGCCCACGGGGCCTTTCAGCTTGGCCTGTACGAAGAGGCCCTGAGTTCCTATCAGGAGGCCTTTCAAAAGGATAATGACAACGGCCTTTTGGCCCAAAACATTGGCTCCACCTTCGAAAAACTGGGAAACCCAGAGGAAGCCCTGCGATGGTACTGTAAGGCAGGGAAACTGTTCCTTAACCAGGAACAGTATCATGACCTGGAGCTTCTTATCCCCCGACTCCAGGAACTGGGGTCTAGCTCTGCCGAGGCCCACGGGATTATAGGGAAGTATTTTTTTGCGGTGGAAGAATACCCCAAAGCGCAACATGAACTGGAACGGGCCCACACCCTTAATGCCCAGGAAGACGCGGCCGTTCCGTATCTCCTGGCCCTGATCAGCATTCAGGAGGGGCATCGGAAAAAGGCGCTCTCCCTATTAGAAGAAGCCATTGCCCTCGATCCTGCGGTGGCAACCTTTCATTTTCGACTTGCCGAGAGCCGCTTCATCCTCTATGGCTCCACCCATGATGGAAAAACCCTCTATCACCTGGAAGAGGCCCTGCGGCTGGATCCCGGTAATGGATGGATCCACAACCTGGCCGCCCAGATCGCCATGGCAAAGGGAGATGTAACGACCGCCAAAATTCATCTTGAAAAGGCCCGGGAACTCTTAGGCGAAGAAATACCCCTCATTATCAACCAGGCAGAGCTTCTGTACCTTCAGGGAGAGCCTGCCCAGGCCCTAGAACTGGTAAGTCGCTACGAGCACGACGATACCACCGGAGAAGCGGCTCACGAAAAGGGAACCATCCTGTATCGTCTCGGACGGTTTGAAGAAGCAGACGAGGCTTTTCAGGAAGCGCTGAGAAAGAATCCCCGATCCATTGAATACCAACTTTCCCGGGCACACCTGCTTATCGATATGGGGTTGTACGGAGAAGCGGACGATATCCTGGCAGATGCCTATGAAACCGAAGGGAAAGAGCCCTACCTTTCCCGTATTCTGGATCTTATTGGCTATGTGGCCACCAAGAAAGGGGAATTCCCCCGGGCAGAAGTGGCCTACCGATTGGCAATCGAAGCCGCCCCAGAGGAGGTCCATCTGTATCAAGAACTGGCCTGGCTGTACCTCACCATGGGACGCTGGCAACAGGCCCGGGAACTTATCGATAAGCTTAAGACCCTTCGAAACAGAGAGGATACGGAATTGGAGGCTGCTATTACGGCATTAGAAGAACAATACCTTGAAAGTACCACGGAGAAAGTCACCTGTTCGGTCTGTCAGCGCCTGTGGCGACTTCCCCGACAGCTTCCTCCCGTGCCGCCCCTCAAGCTGGTGGCCCAGCCTCCGGAGGACCTTCCCGCCGGTATGTGTCCTTCCTGCGGGAAAATTTACTGTATCCAGTGTGCCAAAGAACATCTGGATGCGGGGGGCCGTTTTTTGTGCCCCACCTGTCAACAGCATTTAAAACTGATTGATGACCGACTTCGGTATCTTTTGTATGAATGGAGCCGTCAATCAGAGATTGCGAAAAACATCAATTTTTGATATGCTGAAGTATGAATATAGAGCTCAATTCCCGTGGCAACGGGGCCTGCCCTATCTGTGTACAACACAATCATTGCCGTATTCAAAAGGCCCTGATGGATGCCGTAAAACCCTTTAACCACGAAGAGATTCAGATGGAACTGGTTATTTACACCTGTCCCTATTTTAAGGAGAAGGACTAAGTGAACGAGCGACTCGTATCGATACAGGAACGATTTAAAGAGCTGGACCTGCTGGTTCAAGATCCCAACCTGGCAAAGGACCCCAAAAAATACCGGGACGTCATGAAAGAGCACGCCCAGCTCTCAGAAATCGTGGAAGCCCACCGGCGCTGCGAAGAATTAGAGAAAAACATCCAGGAAACCGAAGCCTTACTTAAAGAAGAAAAAGACCCGGGCATGAAGGAACTGATAAAAGAAGAACTGCGGGAACTGGAGATTCAGTTACAGGATGCGAAGGACCGTCTTAAGTTCCTTTTGATTCCCCGGGATCCCCTGGACGAAAAAAACATCATCATGGAGATTCGAGGCGGTGCGGGTGGAGATGAAGCGGCCCTGTTTGCGGCGGACCTCTTTCGTATGTACTCCCGGTATGCAGAAAACCAGGGCTGGAAAATCGAAGTCATGAGTTCCAATGAAACCGAACTCGGTGGCTTAAAGGAAATTATTTTTTCCATTGCGGGGAAAAATGTGTACGAGAACCTGCGGTATGAATCGGGGGTGCATCGGGTACAACGGGTCCCCGCCACCGAAGCTTCAGGACGAATCCATACCTCTACGGTGACGGTAGCGGTTCTCCCAGAGGCGGAAGAAACAGAAATAGAAATTCGGCCCGAGGACCTGCGGATCGATGTCATGCGGGCCGGTGGTCCGGGGGGCCAGTGCGTAAACACCACCGATTCGGCGGTCCGCATTACCCACCTTCCGACGGGAATCGTGGTCCACTGCCAGGACGAAAAAAGCCAGATCAAGAACAAAGCCAAGGCCATGCGCATTCTGCGGGCCCGCTTATTCGAAATGGAAGAAGCCAAACGCCAGGCAGAACGGGCGGAGGCCCGCAAAAGCCAGGTAGGAACCGGGGATCGGTCCGAACGAATCAGGACCTATAACTTTCCGCAGAATCGACTTACGGACCACCGGATCAACCTCACCCTGTATAAGCTTGACCTTATCATGCAGGGGGACCTGCAGGAACTCTTCGACGCCCTAAAACTCTCTGCCCGGGAAGAACTCCTTAAAGCCACCGCTTCATGAACATTGCCGAAGCTCGTCGCTACGGTAGCACACATTTACAGGAAGCGGGCATCGAAAGCGCCCCTTTAGATGCGGCGCTTCTTCTTGCCCATGTCCTCGGGGTTGATCGCAGCTGGCTCCTTGCCCATCCAGAGGCATCCCTTACCCCATCCCAATGGAACGCTTATAGGACCCTCCTCGAGGAGCGGCGCAAAGGTCTGTGTGTGGCATACCTTACGGGACACCGGGAATTTATGGGCCTTGATTTTATTGTGACCCCCGATGTGCTTGTACCCCGGCCCGAAACAGAGGGTCTTGTTGAACAGGCCCTGGCCTGGCTGAGAGAATTCTCTAAAAGGCCCGTCACAACCGGAGCTTCCCTTCGAGCCCTCGATCTCTGCACAGGATCTGGTTGTATCGCGGTGGCCATAAAAAGGCTACTTCCCTCCCTTGAGGTATGGGCCAGCGATATTTCAGAGAGGGCCCTGGCGATTGCCCAGAAAAACGCCGAGCGCCTTGTAGGACCCGGGGCCATCCACTTTTGTCGGGGCGATCTTTTCGAGAACATCCGGGGGACCTTTCATTGTATTGTCACCAACCCGCCCTACGTGCCCCGGTCGCTGATTTCTCATCTTTCCAGAGAGGTCCAACAGGAACCGCTTGGCGCCTTAGATGGGGGGGACGATGGGCTGGATCTTATTCGACGTATCATCGCCATGGCGCCCTCGTACCTTGAACCAGGGGGAGCCCTTTTTCTTGAATCCGACAGCAGTCAAGTCGAATCCATACGGACCCTCTTGCACAAAGCGGGCTTTATAGGGATAGATACCTATAGCGACCTGGCGGGGCTACCCCGGGTAAGTCGGGGAATTAAGCCCTAGCGGCTGGTCAAATACCTAAGGTTTTTTGTAAATTTTTAAGATGATAGAAGGGAAAGAGACCCTGAAATCCCCGAGGACGAAGGGATTTTTAATCCCTCGACTCCAGGAGAAGGTGGAACAGAAAACAGAATGGATGAGCTCGTTACGCTTTTTTTACAAAAGATAACCGAAGCATACACCCAAGAAGAGCAACAACGCCTTCGGGAAGCCCTCGCATGGTCAGAATCGCTCCATGGGGAACAGAAACGGGCCAGCGGGGATCCCTATTTTATTCACCCCCTTGAAGTGGCGCTTATCCTGCTGGATCTCCGCCTGGACGCTGACACCATTATTGCGGCCCTTTTACACGATACCCTGGAAGACACCAGCGCTACCCCTGCAGAAATCGAAGAGAAGTTCGGGAAAACGGTCCTTAAACTGGTAGAGGGGGTCACCAAAATTGCCGACATCCAGGCCAACAACAAAACGATTCAGGAAGCCGAAAACATTCGAAAGATGCTTTTCGCCATGGTCCAGGATATTCGGGTGATCCTTATAAAACTGGCCGACAAGCTTCACAACATGCGCACCCTGGATCATCTCCCTGAGGAACGAAGAAAGCTGAATGCCCAGGAATGTCTGGACATTTACGCGCCCCTTGCGGATCGCCTCGGTATTTCCTGGCTTAAGGATGAATTAGAAGACCTTTCCCTGAAACATCTTAACCGGGACGTATATGATCAAATCAAAAACATCGTAGCCTTAAAAAAGAGCGCCCGTACCGAATTTCTAGAAAAGGTCCAGGAAGCCCTCTACAAGGAAACCAAAAATCTCGGCATTCCCGTCACCGTGAATGCCAGGGCGAAACATTTTTACTCAATCTACCAGAAAATGCGCAAACGGAATAAGAATCCCGACGAATTGTATGATCTATTTGGGATCCGTATTCTTTGCAACACCGTCGAAGATTGCTACACCCTGCTGGGAACCGTACACCGGCTGTGGAAACCCATCGAAGGGCGTTTTAAAGACTATATCGCCATGCCCAAATCAAACGGCTATCAGAGTCTCCATACCACCGTGATGAGTTACGACGGTAAACTGCTGGAAATCCAGATCCGCACCTGGGACATGCATCAGGTGGCCGAGTATGGAATTGCGAGCCACTGGCTTTATAAAAAGGGGACCACCAAGGAAATCGTTCGTCCCGAGGATCTTTCCATCGTGAATCGGCTTAAGGCCTGGAAGGATCTAGATATGACGACCTTCCTGGATGATATCAAGCGGGAACTTCTAAAAGATTCCATCTTTGTGTTTACCCCCAAAGGCAAGGTGATAGAACTACCGGCAGGGTCTACGCCCATTGATTTTGCCTATCACATCCATACCGATATTGGGGACCATTGCTATGGAGCAAAAGCTGACGGGGCTATCATTCCCCTTACAGCGGAATTAAAAAACACCCAGGTGGTAGAGATTCTAACCTCCCCTCAGGCCCATCCCCACCTTAACTGGCTTCGGGCCGTAAAAACCGCCCGGGCCAGGAGTAAAATCCGCTCATGGCTTCAACAGCACGATGAAACCCTTATCATCGATAAAAACATTGTGGCTAAGAAAAGGCCCGCCACAATACCCTCTGCATCCGCTGGCACTACTGCGGCGGTGAGTCAGCAAGCGCCCGTCGCCCCTAAACCAGAACCTTCTGTGCAAACCGTTCAGCCTTCCCTACCGCCAGGGCAAAGCAGCATCCTGCAGGTCCGTGTGGAAGATGAAAAAAACATGATGATCCGCTTTGCCCAATGCTGCCGGCCCATAACCGGCGATCCTATCGTAGGGTACGTTTCCCGCGGGCGGGGAATCATTATCCACAAGAAAAGCTGTCGGAACATTGCTTCCATCCCGGACTTTGAAAAACGGCGGGTGGAGGTAGAGTGGGAAAATGCCGAAAGCACCCTGGTTAAACATTTTAAGATCGAAGCCCGCAAAACGGCGGACCTCTTTTCCGCCATAGAAGGGGCAATACGAAAACAACAGGGGCATCTGCTGGAAGGCCGCCTTGAGGAAATAAGTGCCGACCGTTTAACAGGCTACTTTACCATGAAACTGGAACATCGCAACGACCTGAAACAGGTAATGAAAAACCTCCGCAGTATCCCTCAAGTCCTTTCGATCCAGGCAATTTCATAACCTGGGTAAAGGATTTGCTAGCTTTCCCGGATATCCACAATACGAGTAACCAGGGGTGTTATCACATCAAGGAGCGTTTCCCGATCAATCCCATTCACCTTAATCGTACAGTAGGAATTGGTGGGGTCCTCCCCTTCAAAGGTGGCAAAGGAAATGATGTTTCCCCCGTTTTTAGCTATGGCGCTCGATACCTCCGCCAGTTCTCCCCGTTTTTCAGGAAGCAATACGGTAAGACGGATACCCTGATGCCGGGCCCCAAAAAGCTCAATAAATAACTTAAAGAGGTCCGATTCGGTAATAATTCCTACTAACACTTCACCGCGCATTACCGGAAGACCAGAGATATTATTATCCGCCATGATACGGGCCGCTTCTTCGATAGGGAGATCCTCGGTGACCGTAATAACCGGATGGCTCATCACTTTTTCAACCTTTAATTTCGAAAGCAGATAATGCAGTTCATACATGTCCAGGCTTGTCGCAGGCGAAGGGGACGCATGAATCAGATCCCGGGCAGTCACAATACCGACCAGTTTGCCATTCTTATCCAGCACCGGGAGACGCCGGATCTTTTCTTTTCTCATAAGGGCCTGCGCATCAGGTACCGACATATCCGGCGTGATGGTTATGGGATTCCTTGTCATTCGTTGTCCTACGTTCATAGCGACACCTCCACCTTCTATTATAACCCTAAATAGGCCCGTTGCACCTCTTCATTGGCCAATAATCGTTCAGCCGTATCACTCAGTTTTATGACCCCATTCTGCAAAACATACCCTTTATGGGCGATTTTTAAGGCCATATGGGCATTCTGTTCTACCAGAAAAATGGTGGTTCGATTTTCCTCATTGATATTTTTGATAATCTCAAAAATATGTTGAACAATGAGGGGTGCAAGCCCCAGGGAGGGCTCATCCATCAAAAGGATGCGAGGGCGGGCCATAAGAGCCCGTGAAATGGCTAGCATCTGTTGTTCCCCCCCACTCAAGGTCCCTCCCAGTTGGTTTTTTCGTTCCGCAAGGCGGGGGAAAAGATCAAACACCCGATCCATGTCACTCTTTATGGCGTCCTTGTCTTTTCGCAGGTAAGCCCCCATTTCAAGGTTTTCCGCCACCGTCAGCTGGGGGAAAATCCGGCGTCCCTCTGGTACCTGGGAAACCCCCATTTCCACAATTTTGTGGGGAGGAAGATGGGTAATATTTACCCCATCCAGATAAATCTCCCCTTCCCTCACTGGTACAATACCACAGATACTCATCAGGGTGGTTGTTTTTCCTGCCCCATTGGCCCCAATGAGGGTAACGATTTCCCCTTCCTCTACGGAAATCGAAATATCCCGCAGGGCATGAATATTGCCATAATAGGTGTGAACGCCCCGTAACTCCATTACTGCCATACTACGCTTCTCCCAGATAGGCCTTTATCACTTCTGGATTGGACTTTATCTCCCCAGGACTTCCCTCGGCGATGAGCCGTCCATAATCAAGCACATATATGCGCTCTGATACATTCATCACAAGACTCATGTCATGTTCAATGAGCAGAATCGTAAGATGTCCCTCTTCCCGGATAAGGTGGATTGTTTCCTCCAGTTCCTTTGTTTCCTGCGGGTTCATACCGGCCACCGGTTCATCCAGAAGCAACAAGAAGGGATCGGTCGCCAACGCCCGGGCGATTTCCAGCCGTCGCTGTGCTCCATAGGGAAGATTGCATGCCCGTTCATTCACGAATTCATGAAGGTTCAGCTTTCTTAGGATTTGATAGCTTTCTTCGATAACCCGCTCTTCCTCTTGTCGAGTAGCCGCATCTCGAAAAATAGAACGAAACACTCCCGCCGTAAGGGAGTTGTGCCGTCCAATCATAACGTTTTCCAAAACGGTCATGTTGGAAAAAAGACGGATGTTCTGGAAGGTCCGAGCAAGGCCCTTTTTATTAATTACATGGGGTTTTAAGCCATGGATGTATTCTGGAGTGCCATCTCGATTCCGGATAGCTATCGTGCCTTCCGTAGGTTTATAGACCCCCGTAATACAATTGAAAATTGTGGTCTTACCAGCCCCATTCGGACCTATAAGGGCGCAGATCTCACCTCGCTTAATATACAAATCCACATTATCAATTGCTCGAAGTCCTCCAAAAACCATGGAAAGACCTTCGATTTGTAAGATGGTGTCTTCTTTCATTGGTATCATAGGTGTCCCTCTGGAGATGTCGACCCCTCTTGCTCAAGTCGATATTCGGTACGCCGCCGGGGAATAAGCCCATCACTCTTAAAGAGTATTACTATGATCATGGCCACTCCATACAGAAGCATCCGATACTGGGCCAGGGCCCGGAAATACTCTGGCAGCAGCTTAAGAACCAACGTTCCCGCGATAACCCCCGGAATCGAACCTGTTCCTCCGATAACCACCGCCATGAGCACCATAATCGATTCCCAGAGGGTAAAACTATCAGGATTGATATAGGTCGTCTGAGCAGCAAGAAGCACCCCTGCCACGCCTGCCCAGAAAGCCCCCAACGCAAAGGTAATCAGCTTGTTCTTTACCAGATCTATCCCCATGGCTTCACAGGCGATTTCATCTTCCCGCATCGCCTCCAGGGCCCGCCCGACCCGGGAATTTTCGATTCGGCGAACCACAAAAATAGTAAAAACCACAAGAGACAGGGTGATATAGTAAATATAGATCGCCGCCATATGGGGTGTTAGCTTTACTCCAAAAAACCACGGCCGGGGAATAAGGCTGATCCCTGTGGCACCACCGGTGATATCTCCCGAGTTCTGAAGGACCATCCGAAAAATTTCCCCAAAGGCCAAGGTGATGATAGCAAGGTAATCTCCCCGCAGGCGCAATACGGGTAAACTCAAGAGAACCCCAAAAAGTAAGGCCACAAGGCCAGCGAAGGGAAGGGAAATCCAGAACAGCCAGGAGGGATCTATTCCCACCTGGGCAAGCCAGGGTCCCGTATGTTTCCAGAGAAGACCATAGGTATAGGCACCGACTGCGAAAAAGGCGGCATACCCTAAATTAAGGAGCCCTCCCAAACCGACTACAATGTTAAGCCCCAGGGCAAGTATCACATAAATAAGGGCAGAAATCATTACATTGGTGTGGTACATCCCCGAAACGAGGGGATATGCCAGAAGGGCCCCTATTAAGAGAAGGGGAAGCACCACCCGGGCAAGGCGATTTTGTTTAAGAAAGGCGGAAACTCCATTCTGGATACGAACCCCCAGGGAATTCTCCGGATCCCTGGCACCTTTCTGTTCATTCCAGCGGAGCGCCCACCGCCACAGGAGAGAACCCCCAACGGCAGCCACAAACACCAAAGGGATATTGGTCCAGCGGAAGGTTACCGAGGCCACACCACCTACTACCGAAACCTTCATTACAAGCAAGGGGAAAAGGAGAAATACAAACCACACCCCTTGCAATAAGGCCTGGGCTATATCTTTTAGTATCCCGTTCTGTTTCATACCTATACCTTCTGCTTTTGATTTTTACCCAATAAGCCTTCCGGTTTAACCGTAAGGATAAGAACGAGAATAAGCAGGGCAAAGGCATCTTCGTAATCACTGGAAAGGTAGCCGGTTCCAAAGCTCTCCGTCCATCCAAGGACAAAACTGCCGAGCACCGCCCCCGGGATACTGCCAATACCGCCAAGAACGGCAGCCACAAACGCCTTAATACCCGCAATAAACCCAATGTAATAGTTAATCTGTCCCATATAGGAACAAATCAGTACTCCACCGATGGCAGCGAGGCTTGATCCAATAATAAACGTAATAGATATGACCTGGTTAATATTCACGCCCACGAGCTGCGCCATATCCTTATCCTGAGCGGTGGCTCGCATGGCTTTTCCAATCCGCGTATATTTTATCAACATGGTCAAAAAAACCATGATGAGGGCTGTCACTATCAAAATAATAAACTGCGTTGCATTTATGTATTGTTTTACCGGCTGTAAGAACGGAAGATCCGGTAAGTATGAAGGATAGGCAAGGTACTTTTCTGTTTGAGCCAAAAGCACAAAATTTTGTAATACGATAGAAATCCCTATAGCACTGATAAGCGCAGACAAACGAGGTTTATTCCGTAAAGGACGATAGGCGATTCTCTCAATCGTAAACCCGAAGGATGCTGCGTACACAATAGCAAGAATCACTGAAATAAGTAACACCACCGGCGCTGGCAATCCCATACTATATAAAAAGCCTCCAAAAATAAGGGCTGTAAAACCGCCAATCATATAAATTTCGCCGTGGGCAAAGTTAATGAGTTGAATAACCCCATATACCATGGTGTACCCCAGGGCAATCAACGCGTAAATACTCCCCTTTGTGGTACCACTTAACAAGAGTTTTAAGAAATACTCCATCCTTCCGTCCTCGATGTTCGGGCGTTCTACCCTTACTCCTATTATATACCAACAGGAGACACTGAAAAAAAATGAGCCGTTCCGCTATATTCCCCGGAACGGCCTGAATACATTATATCTCTTTAGCTACTTTAATTCCACATATTTACCATTTTGAACCTGGAAGACAGAGAACCCATAGCCAATGACATCGCCCTTCTCATCAAAGCTGATGTTCCCGAGGGGTGTCTCTACATATTCAGAACGCAAAGCAGCCACTACCTTGTCATAATCGGTGGTACCAGCCTTGGCTATAGCATTCAAAAGAGCCTGGGTAGCAGCATAGGCATTCAAGAAGAAAGCTCCGGGTTCACTACCAAATTCTTTTTTATGATCTTCGATAGCCTTGATAGCAAGGGGATTCTGGGTCGTATCGGTTGGGCCAGTAGCATAGACCCCCTCCGCATATTTCCCCGCTACCTCGATAAAGGTGTTATCCTTTACCCCGTCATCAGAGATAAACGGGACATTGATTCCCTTTTCTCGCATCTGCTGAACCAGCTTGGACGCCTCAGGATGATAGCCACCCCACACAACGCCATCCACTTTGGCATTACCAATCTTATTGACCACCGCAGAGTAATCAGGGGCACCGGGGTTAACTCCCTCAAAGAGGGCCACTTCGATTCCCCGTTCTTCTGCAAATTGCTTTACCAACTCTGCAAAGCCTTTGCCATAGTCTCCCTTATCATGGAGCACCGCCAATTTTTTAAGGCCCAGTTTCTCCGCAATAAAGGTAACCGCAAGCCGGGCCTGGGCATCATCCGGAGCAATGGTACGGAAGAAGTTGGGATACTCCCCACTCTGGGTAAGAGGAGGGTTTGTCGCAGAGGGAGAAATGGTAATTACCTTCGAATCCTTATAGATTCCGAGGGCCGACTTAGTGGCTCCAGAACAGATATGCCCAATAACAGCTACCACCTTATTGCTTACCAATTTTGAGGCGGCGGTAGTAGCCAGTTCTGGCTTACATTGATCATCTTCCACCACAAGCTCTACCTTCCGGCCATTGATCCCGCCCTTTTCGTTAATTTCTTTTACCACCAGCTTCGCCGCATTCACCGACGGCAAACCATATGAGGCAAGATCCCCACTGTGGGCGCCAGCAACACCAATCTTAATAGAACCGCCACCACCACCCTGACACCCTACCAGGACAAGGGAAAGGGCGAGCAGTACTCCACTCAACACTAATACTCTCTTTTTCATAGTGTTCCTCCTGGAGCGAAATTTACTCTATTTTTATACGTTTTGTCTAGATTTTATGCATAATACCTGCATATTTATGTAAGATTTTTACAAAGGAATCAGCCCCAACGGCCTCATGGCAGCGGGTACCTTAAGATATTTTATAAGGGCGTTTGCATAAAAAAAGGCTACCTCCTTCTTAGGTAGCCTTTTTATTATGTTTGGGAACCTCTTTATACAAAAGATCCGTCAGCCCTTACACAGCTTTGCCATGTTTCAGGGCAGCCTTACACACCTTACAGATCTTTACTTTTTCCCCATTCACTTCTTGTTCGTAGAGAATTTTTACCGCCGCTCTTTTACAAACGGGGCAGGTACCTCGTCCATGGGCTGGAAGCTCCCGGATACCCTTTCCTCTGTGCGCCTTAGACATGGGTCTTCCTCCTATTACGCCTTCGCCTTAGCTTCCTCTTTTTTGGAAGCCTTTTTTTCTTTCTTCTGGGACTCCTTCTCTTTTTCCTCAACTTTATAATCAACGAGTTCCAGAATCACCATCTCCGAGGCATCTCCCGGTCGTTGACCCAGTTTAAGAATACGGGTATACCCCCCTGGCCGATCCTTCATACGAGGCGCAATATTGGTAAACAATTTGGTTACCATATCCTCGTTAAAGAGGCGACTTGCCACAATACGCCGATTATGTAAGGTGTCTTCCTTTGCCCGGGTAATCAGTTTTTCCGCAGCCCGTCGGACTTCCTGGGCCTTTGCTTTGGTAGTGGTGATGCGCTCGTATTTAAACAGAGAGGTCACCATGCTCCGCAGAAGGGCCTTACGATGAGCGGCGGTTCGTTCAAGGCGATTAAAGCCAATCTTATGCTTCATCTTCTTCTTCCTTCTTCACAGGTGCAAATTTGGTTATGTTCTTCAGGACACTATAATCGGTCATGCCCAAACTTAAGTTCCATTCTGCCAATTTTTCTTTTATCTCCTGGAGAGATTTCTTACCGAAATTTCGGGTCTTTGCAATATCCTCTTCCGTTTTTCGGGTCAGCTCTCCAATCGTTCGTATATTGGCATTCTTAAGACAGTTCGACGATCGAACCGACAATTCCAGTTCTTCCACTGGAGTATTGAGAATCTGCCGTATCCGTTCATCGGTTTCACTGAGATCTTCCTCCGAACCAATACGGCTTTCATCAAAATTGATAAAGACCGAGAAGTGATCCTTTGCTATCTTTGCCGCCTCCGCGAGGGCATCATCGGGTCGGATGGTCCCATCGGTCCACACTTCGATGATCAGCTTGTCATAATCGCTGCGCTGCCCCACCCGCGTAGGCTCTACTGCATACTTCACCTTTTTTATCGGCGAGAAAATAGCATCCATCGGAATAGTCCCGATGACTTCTACATACTTCTCATTTACTTCCGAAGGGACATACCCCCGCCCAAGGTCCACCTGGATTTCCATTTCGAGCCGTGCATCGTCCATAAGGGTCATGATATGCTGACCCTTACTCAGCACTTCCAGCTGTCCCGGCCGCGCAAAATCATCACTTTTTACTTCCGTCTGCCCCTTCCATTCGTATAAGAACGTGTCCTGTTCTACATCATCGGGCAACTTAACCCGCATCTGTTTGAGGTTGTTAATAACCTCCAGGGTATCTTCCACGATATTCGGGATGATCTCATATTCACTCGATACAATATGAGGAACCCCTTCTTTATCGTAGGAAGTAATCTTAACCGCTGTTACGGCATACCCCTGAATAGAAGAAAGCAGGATCCTTCTCAGAGTATTACCCACGGTGGTGCCAAAACCTGGCTCAAAAGGAGCAGCGATGAATTTACCGTAATTAGGCTCGAGCTCACTATGCTCAAAGGTAATCCCCTTAGGGCGTTTAAACCCTTTAAGCAGATTTTTACGGTCCATTTAAACTCCTTACTTCGAGTATAACTCGACAATCATCTGTTCTTTAATATCCGCCAGGTCTGTCACATCGCTTCGCCTGGGAATAGCAAGGAAAGTACCCTTCATTGCATCAGGATCAAGGCTCAGCCAGGGCATGACGCCGGATTTGCCATATTCTTTAAGGGCTTCTTTAATAACCGTTAAGCCCTTGCTCTTCTCCCGAATTTCAATGACATCATTGGGCTTCACAAGGTAAGAGGGAATATTCACGGACTTGCCATTCACCAGTACATGACCATGCAACACGAGCTGTCGCGCCTGGGTGCGATTCACCGCAAAGCGCAAACGATACACCACATTATCAAGGCGCCGTTCCAGAAGCATAAACAGGTTATCACCCGTAATGCCCGGCATTCTGAGGGCCCGCTCAAAGAAGAGTTTAAACTGCCGCTCCTGCATTCCATAAATTCTCTTAAGCTTCTGCTTTTCCCGAAGCTGCAGCCCATAATCAGAACGCTTGGTTACCCGCCCTTTTGGATCCTTTCCAGGGGCCGGGCGTTTTTTATTGATGGCGCACTTATCACTCTTGCACCGTTCACCCTTTAAAAAGAGCTTTTTTCCTTCTGTCCGACAGAGTCGGCATACTGGTCCAATATAACGAGCCATATCCTATCCACCTTTTACTTAGATGCGTCGTGCTTTTCTCGGTCTACAACCATTATGAGGTATTGGGGTAATATCACTGATGGATTTTACCTTAATACCCATAACTCCCAACTGTCGAATAGCAGACTCTCGACCAATCCCCGGCCCCTTTACATATACATGGGCTTCTCGCAACCCTGCCTGCATGGCCTTCTGAGCCGCAGTTTCCGTTACGGTCTGAGCCGCAAAGGGGGTAGATTTTTTCGCACCCCGGAAACCAAGGCCTCCCGAACTTGCCCATGCAATGGTGTTTCCCATTAAATCCGTAATGGTAACAATCGTGTTATTAAACGTAGCCTGGATATACACCTTTCCTTCGTATACGGTCTTCTTCTCTTTTCGTTTTCTGCTCTCAGCCACGATTCTCTATCCTCCGACTACTTCTTCTTTCCTGCGACAGTCTTTCGCTTACCCTTACGGGTTCGAGCATTCGTCCGTGTTCGTTGGCCACGAACAGGAAGCCCTTTCCGATGACGCAAACCCCGGTAGCATCCAATATCCATCAGCCGCTTGATATTGAGGGCCACTTCAGTTCGTAGGCGTCCTTCTACCTTATATTCATTTTCGATGATCTGGCGAAGCTCATTCACCTCTTCCTGGCTAAGATCGTTCATTTTTCGATTTGGATCGATCTTTGCCCGTTCACAGATAGCATCCGCACTGGAACGACCAATCCCATAAATATAGGTAAGGGCGATATTTACGTGTTTGTTAGGGAGATCCACCCCCGCAATACGTGCCATGACTACCTTCCTCCTTACCCTTGTTTCTGTTTATGCTTGGGATTTTCACAGATGATGCGGATGAT
Source organism: Treponema sp. J25 (assembly GCF_004343725.1). Classification (NCBI taxonomy): domain Bacteria; kingdom Pseudomonadati; phylum Spirochaetota; class Spirochaetia; order Treponematales; family Treponemataceae; genus Treponema; species Treponema sp. J25. The sequence continues at coordinate 44,465 of NZ_PTQW01000022.1, read as the reverse complement.
ACCATTCCGCTTTATCACCTTACATTTATCACAAATCGGTTTGACACTGGTTCGGACTTTCATCCTCTATCTCCCTTTCTCGTTTCATCCTTCTGCATATGCCCTGTAGATGGGGGGAGCATATGCATGATTCGCATATTAAAGCGAATTTTTCACCTTTCGCCAAGTACTCTCTTCACCTCTCTGAGGTTGAGAGACCTCCTATAAATTCCGAGATCGAATATGCCCTTTCCGGGCAATTCCCTCGTGATGGTGCATTTTTAGCAACGCATCAACCTGACTCATCGTATCCAGATCAACCCCCACCAGAATCAGCAGGGAGGTTCCCCCCATGAGGTACGAAATAGAAGCGGGGAAATTGAAAAGGGCCTGGATAATCGTCGGGAGTATCGCTATTAACGCCAGATACAAAGAACCTGGGAGAATAATACGATTAAGAATCGCCGTCAGGTATTCCTCGATTTTGTCCGTCCGAATTCCCGGGATAGAACCACCATTTTCCCGGATATTCTTTGCTATTTCAATAGGATTCAGCGTTACCTGGGTATAAAAATAGGCAAAGAATATAATGAAAATGGTATACAAAATGTTATACGCCACCCCATGAGGATTGAGCCATCGAGAAAAGTCGGCCAGCCACTTTACATTCGCCCCGATTCCACTGGCTATCTGAAGAGGGAAGGTTAAGAGGGATGAGGCAAAAATAACCGGAATAACCCCCGAAGGATTAATCTTAAAGGGAATGTACGTGTTCTGGGCGCCATACATTCTTCGGCCCACAACCCGCTTGGCATAGTTCACGGGGATTTTCCGTTGTCCCTGTTGTTCAAAAACCACCAGGGCCACTACCGCCACAAACATCACAAAAACAACAATTACAAACACGGGGTTTAATTCCCGGCTCTTTACCTTTTCGATCAGTTCCCACACGGCCCGGGGCAATCGGGCCACAATCCCTGCAAAGATGATAAGGGAAGTTCCGTTTCCGATACCGCGACGGGTAATCTGCTCACCGATCCACATAAGGAACATGGTCCCCGTTGTGACGGTCATCATCGCAATGAGGGTAAAAGAAACACGCCCCATGGTAATTACATTCGGCATCGTATCAGCCCAGCGAGAAACCGCAAAGGACTGGATTAAACAAACCACGATGGTCCCCAGTCGCTGATACCACTGGATCTTTTTTCTGCCCCCCTCTTCTTCCGAAATACGTTTAAGACTCGGGAAGATAATAATAAAGAGTTGCATGATGATCGACATCGAGATGTAGGGCATGATGCCGAGCATAAAGATTGAAAAATTGGTAAAGGCCCCTCCGGCAAAGAAATCAAGGTAATCCACAATAGCATTTCCTGTTCCTTGCTGGGAGAGGAAATACGCCTTCAAGGCATTGACGTTGATACCCGGAATAGGAAGCACCGCCCCCAGGCGGAAAACAACGAGCATCAACATCGTGAAAAGTAGGCGTTCCCGTAATTCTTTTACCCGAAAAATGCTGACCAATGGATTAGCTGCCATGTTCCCCGCCTTCCTTCTTTAGTTCTGCGCCGTGACTACCACCGTGCCACCGGCTTTTTCGATTTTTTCTTTCGCTGATCCGGAGATAGCATCCACCTTTACTTCAAGCTTCTTGGTAATTTCTCCGGTGCCGAGGATCTTCACAGGAGCAGCCTTCTTAACTAACCCCTTCTGTATAAGAGAAGCCACATCTACCGTTTCGCCATTATTATACACCGCTTCAAGCCGCGCCAGATTTACCACCTGGTATTCTTTCTTAAAGGGATAGTTAGAAAACCCCCGCTGGGCAAGGCGGCGATAGAGAGGCATCTGACCTCCCTCAAAGCCTACATAGGTTTTTCCTCCCGAACGGGATTTTTGACCCTTGTTACCCCGGCCAGCGGTGGTTCCCCGGCCTGATCCCTGGCCACGACCAACCCGTCGACCCTTTTTATTTGCTCCCTCTGGGGCATGTAAATTAAAATCGTGCATCACTGAATCTCCTCTACAGCCACGAGATGAGAAACGGCCCGTACCATTCCAAGGATGGCAGGATTTGCTTCTTTTTCAGTTACCGATCCAATTTTTCGTAATCCGAGGCACCGGACCGTGGCCCGCTGGGCAGGCAGCGCTCCAATTGTGCTGCGCACCAGACGAATACGTATTTTCTTTGCCATACACTTATCCCCACAAATCCTTGAGGGTCTTCCCTCTGTTCTTGGCAACTTCCCGGGCATCCATCAGTTTAGCGATGGCTTTAAAGGTCGCCTTGAGAACATTGTACTGATTACTGGAACCGATGGACTTACTTAACACATCGGTGACCCCACCGGCTTCCATCACCGCCCGCACTGGGCCACCGGCAATAATCCCCGTACCAGAACAGGCTGGCTTCAGAAGCACGGACGAAGCCTTAAACTGAGCAAGCACCTCATGCGGAATGGTCCCATTACGGATGGGTAGCTTTACCATATTCCGTTTGGCCTTCTCAAGGCTCTTGCGGATAGCCTCTGAAACATCATTGGCCTTTCCGAAACCATACCCTACATTGCCCTTTTTATCTCCAACCACCGTAAGAGCAGAAAAGGAAAAACGCCGCCCACCCTTCACTACTTTAGCGGTCCGGTTAAGCTTCACCAGTTTTTCTACGTATTCCTTTTCCTGTACAAGCCTTTCTTTATCCTTTGCGTGGTCCATGCGTCCCCCTAGAACTGGATCCCGGCTTTCCGGGCCCCATCAGCCATGGCTTTAACAACGCCATGATAGAGATAACCGTTTCTATCAAACACCACGGAGGTAATATTCTTCTCCAGAAGACGTTTCCCCATGATTTCCCCTAATTGGGCAGCCCCTTCTACCGTTCTCTTGATATTCCGCAATTCCTTTTCCAGGGTACTTGCCGATACCAGGGTCTTCCCCTGGGTATCGTCAATCACCTGAATATAGAGAGAACGGTTGCTCTTAAAGACACTCATCCGAGGTCGCTCTGGGGTCCCGTATATCCGCTTCCGAATGTGAATCTTCCTCTTAAGCCGTTTCCTATCCTTATCAAGCATTTTCCGTCTCATATGGCAACCCTATTTAACGCCGGATTTCCCGACTTTTCTTCTGATAACTTCATCTTCGTACCGGATTCCCTTCCCTTTGTACGGTTCAGGGAGTCTCAGTTTCCGAACCTGAGCTGCAAACTCACCGACCTTTTGCTTATCAATCCCCGTAATGGTGATCTTGCCGTTCGCATCGGCGGTTACCTGGAGATCCTTGGGGATCATTACGTAAAAATCAGTGGAGTATCCCAGATTCAACGCCAAAAGGTTTCCCTTTACCTCCGCTCGATAACCGACTCCATTCACCACCAGGGACTTAGAAAACCCCGCAGAAACTCCTATCACCATATTATTGAGGAGATTGCGATACAAACCGTGATAAGCCTTTCCTTGCTTGGTATCCTCTTTTCGCTGTACCACCACCACATCACCCTTTTGTTCAAAGGTGACTACGGGCTTATAGGTCTGGGATAGCTTTCCCTTTGGGCCTTCCACGGTGATACTATCCGCCCCAATTTGAACCTTTACGCCCTGGGGAATTTTCACCGGAATCTTTCCAATACGTGACATGAATCTCCCCCCTTACCACACGGTACAGAGAATTTCACCGCCCACTTTCTTTTCGGCGGCCTTTTTCCCAGTGGTAACACCCAGTGATGTAGACACAATCAGTGTACCATATCCATTATATACCCGGGGCATATCCTTATAGCCGGTATATACCCGACGACCCGGCTTAGAAATGCGCTCTAGCCCATGAATCACCGGGTTCTGTTTCTCATCATACTTTAAAAAGATACGGATTGTATTTACCCCATCCTGGGTGATCTTTTTAAAGTTCTTAATATATCCCTCAGTCTTCAAGATCTTCACAATCTCAAGCTTGAGCTTGGAGGTAGGGATATCCACCTTTTCATGCCTTGCCAATCCGGCATTCCGGATCTTGGTCAGCATATCAGCGACGGGATCTGAAACGCTCATGCTCTACTCCTACCTTACCAACTTGATTTTGTAACGCCAGGAATTAAGCCTTCACTGGCGAGCTTGCGAAAACAAAGACGACACATTTCAAACTTCCGCATATATCCGCGGGGTCGTCCACAGAGCCGACACCGGTTTACTTTCCGTGTAGAATACTTGGGCTTCTTTAAAGCCTTTAAAATCATCGCTTTTCTGGCCATAGGTCCCTCGCTTATTTCCTGAATGGCATACCGAATTTTGCGAGGAGCGCCTTTGCTTCCGCATCGGTATTCGCCGTGGTCACAATGGTAACATTCAGACCCGCTACCCGTTCAATCTTATCAAAATCGATTTCCGGGAAAATGATCTGTTCCGTAATACCCAGAGAATAATTTCCATGACCATCAAAACCATTCGGATTGACACCCCGGAAATCCTTAACCCGGGGGAGCGCCACGTTTATGAGTCGATCAAGGAATTCATACATCATGGCACCCCGCAAGGTTACCTTTGCTCCGATTTCCTGTCCCGTCCGGATCTTAAAGTTAGCGATACTCTTCTTGGCCTTGGTTTTTACCGCCTTTTGCCCCGTAATTTGGGTAAGGTCTTCTATGGCCGCATCCAACAGCTTTTTATTCTGAAGAGCCTCGCCTACGCCCATGCTTACCACGATTTTTTCTAACCGTGGGGTCTGCATTGTCGATTTATATCCGAACTCCTTAAACATTTCGGGAGCGATCTTTTCCCGATACAGTTTTTTGAGCCGCGGTTCGTAGTTCTTCATCACAGCGCCTCTCCACATTTCTTGCATACCCGGACTTTGTTCTCTCCATCAAGTTTATAGCCAATCCGAGTAGGCCCGCATTTTTTACACACGATCATAACATTGGAGATATGAATCGGAGCTTCAACCTCTACAATACCGCCTCGATCTTGCTGACTGCGCCGTTTTACCGCTTTCTTTACGATGTTAGCGCCTTCTACCACTACCCGATCCTTTTCGCGGAGAATCCGTAAGATCCTTCCCCGTTTTCCCTTATCTTTACCAGCAATAATCTGGACGGTATCATCTTTCTTAAGCTTAAATTTATGTCCTGTCATACCGCCTCCTTACAGGACCTCAGGAGCGAGAGAAATAATCTTCATAAAATCCTTCTCCCGCAACTCCCGAGCCACTGGTCCAAAAATACGCTTTCCCTTGGGGTTCTTATTCGCATCAATAATTACACAGGCATTATCATCAAACCGGATGTAGGTTCCGTCGGGCCGTCGGTATTCCTTATGGGTCCGCACCACCACTGCCCGTTCGACCGACCCTTTCTTAATGGTTGAAGTCGGCAGGGCGTCTTTTACCGCCACCACAATGATATCGCCAATACTTGCGTATTTTCGTTTTGAACCACCCAGGACCTTAATACACTGCACGAGCTTTGCCCCTGAGTTATCTGCCACATTCAGGAACGTTTCCACCTGTATCATAGTTCTGTTCCTCTCGCCTTATTTTGCCCGCTCAATAATTTCAACGAGCTTCCAGCACTTTTCCTTGCTGATAGGTCGACACTCCATTACTCGAACCCGATCCCCTACCTTTGCCTCATTATGTTCATCGTGGGCCTTTACCTTCTTAATACGGGTTACGTACTTCTTATACAGGGGATGCAGGGTCCTGTTGATGATCGAAACCACGATAGTCTTATCCATTTTATCGCTGGTAACGATCCCCACAAACTCTTTCTTCCCTGTCTTTTTCTCAACCATTTGCCCTTCCACAACGCGCTCCTTTATGCCTTCCCAGCAAGCTCATGCTGACGGATCAGCGTATTAAGCCGTGCGATCTGGCGCCGCAAATTCCGCTTCTGCAGCGGATTATCTACGTGCCCAATCACCATCTGGAAGCGGAATTCTAGATATTTCCGCTTAAGCTCGTCCCGCTTCGATACGAGCTCTGGAAACGTCAGGTTCTTAAAAGAATTCTTCATAGGTAATTCCCTCTTCCCTTCTAAATTATGCTCCGAGCTCCAACTCTGAACGAGCCACAAACTTCGTTTTAATCGGCAGTTTCGAACCGGCGAGTTTCATTGCTTCTTCCGCAAGCCCCCGATCCACACCACCCAGTTCAAACAACACCGTTCCCGGCTTCACTACCGCCACCCAGTATTCAGGGGCTCCCTTTCCCTTACCCATCCGCGTTTCTGCAGGTTTCTTGGTATAGGGTTTGTCAGGAAAAATCCGAATCCACAATTTACCACCCCGTTTTATGTGCCGGTTCAAAGCAATACGAGCTGCTTCAATCTGACGATTGGTAAGCCACATTCGCTCCAGCGCCACAAGGCCATATTCACCAAATGCTACGGTATTTCCCCTGGTGGCTTTGCCAGGCATTCTACCGCGCTGAACCTTTCGGAATTTTACACGCTTAGGACTCAGCATACCTTAACTCCTTGCGGGAACCCGTTCCCGCCGTTTCTTTACCAGGGCACCCGCATCTTCCTTCTGTTCTTTGCCGTATTTCATTCCATTAAACACCCATACCTTGACCCCAATGGCGCCATAGGTAGTATGGGCTTCGGCAAAGCCATAGTCGATATCGGCCCGAAGAGTATGGAGAGGCACCCGACCTTCCTTTAACTCTTCCGTACGGGACATTTCGGCGCCACCCAGCCGACCCGAAAGGCGAACCTTTATACCCTGGGCGTTTCCCTTCTTAATTGCATTACTGATCGCCTGTTTCATGGCCTTGCGGAAAGATCCCCGGGCTAAAAGCTGGCGCGCAATGTTTTCGGCTATGAGTTGGGCATTGTTATCAGGGTTGCGAACTTCTTTAATCTTTATCTGCACCTTCTTGGAAGCATGTTTCTGAAGCTCGCTCCCGATTTTTTCGATGTTTGCACCCTTAACACCGATAATAACCCCCGGCCGTGCGGTATGAATAACAATGGTAATTCGCTGGGGGTGCCGAATAATCTCTACTTCCGCTATTTCCGCGCCCTTCGTCTCGGGCATGGTCAACACCAATTTACGAAGCTTTAAGTCTTCATGAAGGGTGTCCGCATATTCCCGCGGATCCACATACCAACGGGAAGACCAGGTTTTATTGATACCCAGCCGTAAACCAATCGGATTTACTTTCTGTCCCACCTTATTCCCCCGCCTTGCTAATTTCGTCTACTACCACCGTAATGTGGCACATGCGTCGCAACAGCATATCCGCCCGTCCCCGAGCACGAAACCATATCCGCTTAAGCCGGGGCCCCTCATCGATCTGCACATCCTTGACATACAACATGTCCTCTGCAAGCTGCTTGTTAGCATTGAGCGCATTTGCAGCGGCGGACTTCATAGTCTTACGAATGAGCCGGGCACCCTTATGGGGCATACTCTCCAGAATAGAAAGGGCCTCCGTGTAGGGCTTGCGGCGAATCAAATCGGCCACCGGACGCACTTTAAAAGGAGAAGCAATAAGGTACTTTGAAACCGCCCTATACGCATTATTTGCTGCCATATCACACCTACTTCTTTACGGCTTTCTTATCAGAACCCGCGTGCCCCCTGAAAATACGGGTTGGTGCGAATTCCCCAAGCTTATGCCCAACCAGGTTTTCAGTAATATATACTGGAACCCACGTCTTACCGTTATACACAGAAATGGTATTCCCTACCATTTCGGGAATTATAGTGGAACAGCGAGAATAGGTCTTAATCATCTTTCGCTCTCCACTTTTTCCCATCTCGATTATTTTCTTGTACAGGCTCTTCTCAATGAAGGGCCCCTTTTTCACTGACCTAGACACCGCTTACCCCTCTTACTTCTTTCTGCGACTTACAATAAACCGTGAAGACGGTTTATGCTTATTGCGAGTTTTATACCCCCGCGTGGGTTGTCCCCAGGGGGTAACAGGATTACATCCCTTGTTCCGTCCTTCACCACCACCATGGGGGTGATCAATGGGGTTCATGGCCATACCACGAACCGTAGGACGTATACCAAGCCACCGCTTACGTCCCGCTTTCCCCAATTGGACGTTCATATGATCTTCATTTCCTACCTCACCAATGGTGGCATAGCACTTTTTGAAGACCATCCGCATTTCGCCAGAGGGAAGCTTCACGGTGACATAATCCCCTTCTTTTGCCGCAATAAGGGCACTCGCCCCGGCCGATCGGGCAAGCTGTCCTCCCTTACCAAGGGTTAATTCGATGTTATGAACAGCGAACCCCAGCGGAATATTCTCCAGGGGAAGGGCATTGCCCACCTCTATAGGAGCATTGGGACCACTTATGACGGTAGACCCCACCGTAAGCCCTTTGGGAGCAATAATGTAGCGTTTTTCTCCATCCGCATAATGAATAAGGGCTATATTTGCGCTTCTATTAGGATCATATTCGATCGTGGCCACTTTGCCGGGGATGTTGTATTTATCCCGCTTAAAATCGATTTCCCGATACCGTCGCTTATGACCACCACCCTTATGCCATACACTAATGCGGCCTTTCGCCCCACGACCAGCCTTTTCGGCCCGGCCCGTGGTAAGGGACTTTTCGGGTTTATCCGCTGTTATTTCTGCATAATCCAGACTGATACGGTGGCGCATGCCTGCGGTCACCGGCTTAAATGTTCTAATACCCATAAATTTCCCCACCAAATCCTTTCGTTATACACCTTCAAAAAGGGAGATCTTTTCGCCCTTTTCTAATCGCACGATGGCCTTCTTCCATGTGGAGGTACGACCACTTCGATAGCGAAGCCGCTTGGGCTTTCCACCTACCACCATCATGGTGCATGAAACAGGATGCACATTAAAAAGCCGTCGCACCGCTTCTTTTACCTGAATCTTTGTAGCAGAAAGATTTACCTTGAAAACATATTTCCCCTCTTCCCGCATTCTATTGGTCTTTTCCGACAAGACCGGCTCAATAATCACATTTTCGTAGGTCATACAGCGGCCTCCGCCTCTTCAGAGCTGGCATAGAACTCACTTAATGCCTTTGCAGCCCCTTCCATCAAAATAACCCGGCGACCATAAAAGAGATCATGGGCCCGCAGTCGATTATAGGAAAGATAGGTAAGCCAGGGGATATTCCGGGCCGCCCGCTTTAGCATCTCATCATCATCCTTAAGAATTAAAACCGTCCGCTCCGGGGCACCAAAATTCTGCAGGATCTTCGCCAGGTCCTTTGTCTTTCCCGACTGCACAGAAAAATCTTCTATCACCTTAAGAAGATCCGTCTGAGCTTTAAGGCTCAAAATACTCTTCATTGCAAGGCGTTTTGCTTTCTTGGGCATCCGATACGAGAAATCCCGCGGTTTAGGGCCAAAAATAATACCGCCACCTACCAGGAGAGGCGATTTTTTATCACCCCGCCGGGCCCGTCCGGTTCCCTTCTGCTTGTATGGCTTCGTATTAGAACCGTGAACTTCACTCCGATCCTTTGTACAGGCCGTCCCCAGTCGCTCATTAGCAAGCTCATTATTAATGGCATACCAAATCACATCTTCATTCACCGGGAGACCAAACACGGCATCATCCAGTTCGATAGTGCGAAGCTCCTTGCCCTCGATGGAATAGACTATCCGATTCATAGCTTCCCTCACTACTTCTTAACCGCAGCCCGAACAACCACCGTCCCCTTATTTCCACCGGGAACAGCCCCTCGAACCATGATTACCTGATTTTCCACATCAACCTTAACTACCTTAAGGTTGAGAACAGTCACCTTTTCACGCCCCATTCTTCCGGGCATCTTGATATTCTTGAATGAGTGGCCCGGCGAGGTACACTGCCCCGTAGAACCAGGCTCACGATGAAATTTTGAACCGTGGGAGGCTCGACCACCTCCAAAACCCCAGCGCTTCACAACGCCCTGGAACCCCTTTCCTTTCGAAATACCTGTCACATCCACATACCGGCATTCTGAAAGCAACTCGGCTCCAAGACTGTCTCCTACCGCCACATCCTTCTCAAAATCACGGAATTCTTTCAAAATCTTCTTGGGGGTAATATTCTCTGGGAACTGCCCTGCATAGGGCTTGGAAACCCTTTGAGGTTTTACATCCTGCACACCCACGAGTATTGCCGTATACCCGTGCTTTTCCTGTGTTTTTTTGGCAACAACTACGTTCGGTTCTACCTTCAAAACCGTAACCGGCACCAGATTTCCGTTATCATCAAAAACCTGGGTCATGCCAATCTTTCTGGCCAATAGACCTATCATTGGTTCACTCCATTATACAGGCACGTTATTCCCCTCTTTGAGAAAGCAGGGAACCGTCTACCCTTGATTACTCCTACTGCTTTATCTCCACATCCACACCAGCTGGCAACTCCAGCTTCATGAGCGAATCCATCACCTCCGGCGATGGATTAATAATGTCGATCAATCGCTTATGAGTCCGCATCTCAAATTGCTCTCGGGACTTCTTATTAACGTGGGGTGAGCGAAGTACCGTAAATTTCTGTATCCGCGTCGGAAGCGGTATCGGCCCCGACACCTTCGCTCCCGCTTTTTGCACCGTCTGCACAATCGACCGTGCGCTCTGATCTATCAACTCCACGTCAAAACCCCGCAGCCGTACACGTATCCGTTCCTTAACCATTATTCCTCCAGGCTCTACGGCTTCCCTTTGATCTCACCGTAAAAAGGCGGTCCCTTGTATCCAGGAACCGCCCTCTTTTCATTCTCTTAAAAATCTTTTTATTCGAGGATATCGATAACCTGACCGGACGCTACCGTTCGTCCACCTTCACGGATAGCGAACTTAAGCCCCTTCTCCATAGCGATAGGATGGATCAGTTCCCCAATGATTTCGGTATTATCACCGGGCATGACCATCTCTTTACCTTCAGGAAGCTTAACCGTACCAGTGATGTCGGTGGTCCGGAAGTAGAACTGGGGCCGATAACCAGAGAAGAAGGGACTGTGACGACCACCCTCTTCCTTGGTTAAGCAGTAAATCTGCCCCTTGAATTTGCTGTGGGGGGTAATGGTACCGGGTTTTGCAAGAACCTGACCGCGTTCCACTTCCTTCTTTTCAATACCCCGGAGAAGACATCCGATGTTATCACCAGCAACCCCTTCTTCCAGGAGTTTATTGAACATTTCGATACCCGTAACAACCGTCTTCTTGGTGGGGCGAATACCAACGATTTCCACTTCTTCGTTCAGCTTCAGAACACCCCGCTCCACCTTACCGGTTACTACCGTACCACGACCAGAAATGGTAAACACGTCCTCGATGGGCATCAGGAAGGGCTTATCCGAATCCCGTACAGGATCGGGGAAGTATTCATCCATAGCCTTAAGCAGTTCTTCGATGCACTTGGTCGCCTCGGGATTATCCGGTTCGGACATGGCCTTGAAGGCAGATCCCTTAATGATCGGGATTTCATCCCCGGGGAAGCCATACTGGCTGAGCACTTCGCGAACCTCAGCTTCCACCAACTCAAGAAGTTCCGGATCGTCTACCAGGTCTACCTTGTTAAGGAACACGATGATGTTCGGAACACCTACCTGACGAGCAAGAAGAATGTGCTCCCGAGTCTGGGGCATAACCGAGTCAGGGGCAGACACAACAAGAATAGCCCCATCCATCTGGGCCGCACCGGTGATCATGTTCTTAATATAGTCAGCGTGACCGGGACAGTCGATGTGTGCATAGTGCCGCTTGTCAGACTGATACTCCAGGTGCCGGGTATTAATGGTAATACCCCGAGCCTTCTCCTCCGGTGCATTATCGATATCATCATACTTCATGATCTTATCACCATACTTCTTTCCACAGTACATGGTGATAGCAGCAGAAAGGGTGGTCTTACCATGGTCAACGTGACCAATGGTTCCAACGTTCATGTGCGGTTTCGTTCTATTGAACTTATCCTTTGCCATTGTGTCCTCCTAAATTTTTATGGGCACTCAAATGTACTACAAGTCCCGGCAGTATACCTAATTGCACTATTTATGGCAAGATAGGTAAACGCAAGAGACACTTATTACCTTTTCTTTCAGGCAGGACAGAGTGATAGATAGGAGGCTAATTTTTTACACAGAAATGCGGCACCACCGCACGTCCGGCTCCACCTATCCCACCGCGAGCATCCCGCCCAGGTTTTTACAGCCGAAAGGAAACCTTCGGTTTTAAACCTTTAAAACGATGATCGGTTTGGATCACCGAGACAACCACACCAGGGCTACCGGCAATCCGACAATACTATTCTCGTCTCACCTCCCGGCATTCTCCCCATGGTATGGTCTTTGCGTCCACAGGCATTGTTAAAAGCCAGTTTTAACAGGAGAAAACCCAACGGGCCTTCTCCCTACCTATGAACACATATCTCTTTCAAAGAACGCCTTTTTTAAAGTATCCTTCCCAGAAAGGGAAGCAATTTTTACCACCGATAATGGGCAAAGGCCTTATTGGCTTCTGCCATCTTATGGGTGTCTTCTTTCTTTTTAACCGCCGTACCGGTGTTATTATACGCATCAAGCAGCTCCGCTGCAAGACGTTCACTCATATCATGCCCCGAACGAGCCCGAGCAGCCTGAATAATCCATCGCATACCCAGAGCTTCTCGTCGAGATTCCCGGATTTCCACCGGCACCTGATAGGTAGCCCCACCCACCCGGCGGGATTTTACCTCCAGCACCGGTTTTACATTATCAATCGCTTTTGTAAAAACTTCAAGGGCTTCCTTTTCGCTCTTCTGCTGCAGGATTTCAAGCGCCTCGTGAACGATCTTTAAACAAATCGACCGCTTGCCTTCCCACATCATCCGGTTCACAAACTTAGAAACCAGCACACTATTATATTTCGGATCTGGAGCCACAGGCCGTTCAATGGCCTTTCTCTTTCTTCCCATACCGTACTCCTCTTGTCGCTTTATGCCTTAGGACGCTTGGCTCCATACTTGGAGCGTCCCCGCTTACGATCTGCCACACCCAGCGTATCCTTTGCACCGCGGATGATATGATACCGCACACCAGGCAGATCCTTTACACGACCACCCCGCACCAGAACCACCGAGTGTTCCTGCAGGTTATGACCAATACCCGGAATGTAGGCGGTTACCTCCACCCCATTCGACAGACGAACACGGGCAACTTTCCGAAGAGCCGAGTTAGGCTTTTTCGGCGTGACCGTCATAACCCGGGTACAAACCCCCCGCTTTTGGGGACAGCCCTGAAGAGCCGGCGATTTAGTTTTAGAGGCAACCTTTTCTCTTCCAAAACGAACTAACTGGTTAATCGTTGGCATGAATACAAAACTCCCCTTTGCGCATCGTCAGCACCCGATGCGGATTTAACACTTATACACCGATTCTTTCGGTGCACTGGTACGCGCTTACTCTACCGTCTTTTTCGACGGTAGAGTACTATACCGTTCTCCCCATCCTTGGTCAAGAGGTTATTCCTCATCCTCTTCATCATCGTTCGTGTCGTAATCCTCTTCGATGGTTTGAACCACCTTCTCCTGCTTTCGTTTTTCAAGGATCTCCTGCATATAGAGATCCAGGTCTTTTTGGTTCTGATCGTAGAGCTTTACCGCCCGATACTGTTTCATCCCGGTACCGGCAGGGATAGGATGACCGATGATGATGTTTTCTTTAAGGCCCCGCAGGTAATCCACGCTTCCCGCGATAGCCGCATTGGTGAGCACCCGGGTGGTCTCCTGGAACGAGGCGGCCGACAGGAAGGAATCGATGTTAAGGGACGCCTTGGTAATTCCCTGGAACACCGGTCGGGCCACCGCGGGTTGCCCCCCTTCTGCAATAACCCGGGCGTTCTCTTCGTGGAATTTGAACTTGTCCACCATCTGACCATAAATAAAGCGGGTATCCCCTACTGAAACGATCTCTACTTTTCGCATCATCTGACGAATAATAACGCCGATATGCTTATCGTTGATAGAAACCCCCTGGAGCCGATACACCGACTGAATTTCGTCCATCAGGTATCGTTGCAAGGCATTCTCGCCTAGAATATGGAGAATATCGTGGGGGTTAGGGGCTCCTACACAGAGGGGTTCTCCCGCTTCCACCGTGTCGCCATCTCGCACCAAGAGCCTTTTTGCCATCGGTACGAGGTGTTTAAATTCCTTACCAAAGGCATCCCGGATCATGATGATCCGTTTGCCCTTTATGATACCTTTGAACTGGACCGTTCCCGAAACCTGGGCCAGCACAGCCGGCGACTTGGGTTTCCGGGCCTCAAACAACTCGCTTACCCGGGGAAGACCACCGGTAATATCCATAGCCTTAGCCGATTCCTTCAAGGTTTTGGCGATGGTTCGGCCCGCATGGATCTTCTCGTTTTCTTCTACAAGGAGATAGGCCCCCGCCGGCAGGTAGTAGGAACCCAATTCATTACCCGCCTCGTCGGTAATAACGATGCGGGGCTGCTTGGTTTCCAGCTGGAAATCGCTGATCCGTTTCTCTACATTGCCCGTTTCTTCGTCGATTTCCTCTTTTAATGTGGTACCGGGGATGATATCTTCGTACCGAACATATCCCGAAACTTCAGCAATGATAGGATCCGAGAAGGGGTCGAAGGTTGCCACGGTCTGTTCTGCCTGAACAAGCTGACCCTTCTTAACAACAACTTCGCTTCCGTTTCTGATTTCCACCCGCTGATCAGGGCCAATCAAGCACAAGCGGCCTTCGAGCACCATCGCATAGGCAATGTCAGAGGAGAAGATCGTCTCTCCCTTCCGCTGGATGATGGGGTCTCCCTTGAGCACCCGTTTGCCATCTTCTATCAGGAGTTCGTCCCCTTTTTGGAGTTCATACTCCTTCATTACCCGGTTAATCCAGACGTACCCTTTACGGGTAAAGAGCCAGTGGCCATTTTCGAGTTCCACATGGGAACCGGTAATGTCCCGAATGTAGGCGGGATATTTAAAGTATACCCGATTTTCTTCACTTACCTTGGTAGCGGCCCCACCGATATGGAAGGTACGCATCGTAAGCTGTGTTCCGGGCTGACCGATCGATTGGGCAGCGATGATACCCACCGCCTCCCCAATATCGACGGGCCGATTGGTGGCCAGATTCCGCCCATAGCACTTGCGACACACCCCATGCTTGGCTTCGCAGGTAAGGACCGTCCGGAGCCGAACCCCTTCGATACCTGCGGCTTCAATCGCATCGGCTATTTCTTCGGTAATCTCTTCGTTTACATCTACAATCACTTCGCCCGTGATGGGATGCTTCACCCTCTCCAGGGTGTAGCGGCCAACGATACGATCCTTAAGGGATTCGATAACGTCTTCCCCATCCTTGATAGCCGTATGAAGAATTCCATTGATGGTACCACAGTCTTCTTCGTTCACCACCACATCCTGAGCAATATCCACAAGGCGGCGCGTAAGGTATCCCGCATCGGCGGTTTTAAGGGCCGTATCGGCAAGACCCTTTCGGGCACCGTTGGTGGAAATAAAGAACTCGATAACCGAAAGCCCCTCTTTAAAGTTTGATCGAATGGGCAACTCGATGATGTCCCCCGAAGGCTTTGCCATAAGACCTCGCATCCCCGCGAGCTGTCGAATCTGGTTCCGACTTCCTCGGGCCCCCGAGTTAGCCATCATGTACACCGAGTTAAAGCCATCCCTATCAGCCTCCAGGGTCTTCATCATGATGTTTGTTAGTTCTTCGTTGGTTTTGGACCAAACTTCCACGACCCGGTTATACCGTTCTTCCTGGGTAATATGTCCCTGGCGGTACTGTTTCTGGATAGCCTCTACTTCCTTGTTGGCCTTCTCGATCATCTCGGCCTTTTCTTTAGGAATAACGATATCGTCCACCCCGATGGTAGCCCCAAAGATGGTAGCATACTTATACCCCGTGGCCTTTATGGCATCCAGCATCTGTACCGTTATCCAGGAGCCCGAATGCTTGAGCACATATTCAATCAGGGCCTTCAGTTCCTTATCTTTTAGTTCGTAGTTAAGGAAGGGCACCTCTTTGGGAAGCTCCTCATTAAACACGATTCGACCGGCGGTCGTTTCAATGTAGCCATCGGGACCAATGGTGGCTTCCACCCCCGTTTTTGTCCACACGGGTTGTTTCGGCGGCCGCACCTTGATAAGGGCCTCCCATTCCAGGGCCTTGCTTTCCACCGCCATGAGCACCTCTTCCGGTGAAGAATAGCGCCGCCCCGTTCCCTTGGCATTTTTCTTTATCTTGGTCAGGAAGTTAATCCCCAACACCATGTCCTGAGAGGGGAAGACGATGGTTTTACCATTCGCCGGGTTCAGAAGATTCCGGGCAGAAAGCATCAGGGTCCAGCATTCCATCTGGGCCGCATGGGTAAGGGGAACGTGGACCGCCATCTGGTCCCCATCGAAGTCCGCATTAAAGGCGTGACATACCAGCGGATGAAGTTTGATGGCCTTCCCTTCTACCAGAACCGGCTCAAAGGCCTGGATACCGAGTCGGTGCAGTGTAGGCGCCCGGTTCAGGAGCACCGGATGTTCCTTTACCACCTCGTCAAGGATGGCAAACACCTCTGGTGATTCCTGTTCCACCATCATCTTTGCTTTTTTGATATTATAGACCACGTCCTTATCGACGAGTTTTTTCATGATGAAAGGTTTAAAGAGTTCCAGGGCCATCTTGGTGGGAAGCCCACACTGCCACATCTTAAGTTCCGGACCCACCACAATAACCGACCGTCCCGAATAGTCAACCCGTTTCCCTAACAGGTTCTGCCGGAAACGCCCCTGCTTTCCTTTAAGCATGTCACTGATCGACTTAAGGGGTCGATTGGAAGCGCCCTTGACCACCCGCTTCTTCTTGGAGTTATCGAAGAGGGCGTCCACCGCCTCCTGGAGCATCCGCTTTTCGTTCCGGATAATGATATCCGGCGCGTTCAGGGCGATAAGCCGTTTAAGGCGGTTGTTCCGGTTAATAACCCGCCGGTAAAGGTCGTTTAAGTCACTGGTAGCGAAACGGCCTCCATCCAGTTGCACCATAGGCCGCAGTTCCGGGGGGATTACCGGGATTACCTGCAGAATCATCCATTCGGGTTTGTTACCGGAGTTACGGAAATTCTCCACAATCTCGATGCGCTTAAGGAGCCGCTTATCGCTTTTGGGTCCCTTTTCGATCATCTTGGCCCGCAGTTCCGCCGCAAGCTGATCCAGGTTAAGCCCTTCAAGGAGGGTACGAATGGCCTCGGCGCCCATGCCGGCGGTAAAGTTACCCCCGTATCGTTCCTGGGCCTCGTAGTATTCTTCCTCCGTGAGGATTTGCATCTTTTTAAGATCCGTATCACCCGGATCGATGACGATGTATTTTTCGTAGTACAGGATAGACCTGAGACTCGCCATGGGCAGATCCAGGAGCAATCCCATGCGGCTCGGCACCGAGCGGTAGTACCAGATATGGGAAACCGGGGCAGCCAGTTCTATGTGGCCCATCCGTTCGCGGCGGACCTTGAAGTGGGTAACCTCGACGCCACAGCGGTCACAGATAACCCCCTTGTACCGGATGGACTTAAATTTCCCACAGTAACATTCCCATTCTTTGGTGGTTCCGAATATCCGTTCGCAAAAGAGCCCGTCCCGCTCGGGCCGCAGGGTCCGGTAATTGATGGTTTCTGGCTTCTTTACCTCACCATAGGACCAGGCCCGAATCATCTCGGGCGAGGCCAACCGTATCATTATAGAATCAAAATCTTGAATATCCCGCATTCCCGCCACTCCTCTTAGAAGTTAGAGCCCTGTTTGGCGATAAGTTCCTCATCCCGTTCGGTAAGAGGAATTTGTTTCCCCTTGGCATCATAGATACTGATATCCAGCGCCAAGCCGCGGAGTTCCTGGACCAATACATTGAAGGATTCGGGGATACCCGCCGCCGTGGAAGGTTCTCCCTTGACGATGGCCTCATAGATTTTAGAACGGCCCGTCATATCATCACTCTTGATGGTAAGGAGTTCCTGGAGGGTATTGGCCGCCCCATAGGCTTCCAGGGCCCAGACTTCCATTTCTCCAAGCCGCTGCCCTCCGAACTGGGCCTTACCACCCAGGGGCTGCTGGGTAACCAGCGAATAGGGTCCGGTAGAACGGGCGTGCATCTTATCATCCACCAGGTGATGGAGCTTTAAGAAGTAGATAACCCCACAGAATACGGGGTTCACAAAATACTCACCGGTTCTTCCATCCCGAAGCATGGTTTTGCTGGTCACGGGGAGCCCCGCTTCTTTGAGTTTTTCCTCTATCTGCTCGGTAGAAGGGGACTGGAAGACGGGACAACTGTACCATTCATCCAGGGTACTTGCGGCCCATCCGAGTTCCGTTTCCAGGAGCTGACCGATATTCATACGGGAAGGAACGCCCAGGGGGGTAAGACAGATATCGAGGGGGGTCCCATCATCCATATAGGGCATGTCTTCCACCGGCAGAACCCGGGCCACCACCCCCTTGTTCCCGTGTCGACCGGCCATCTTGTCCCCTTCCCGGAGTTTCCGTTTGGTGGCAATCAAAACCTTGACCACTTCGTCGACACCCGGATTCAGGTCATCCCCTTCGGTCCGCTTCATCCGCTGCACGTCGATAACGGTACCTTCAATACCATGGGGCACCCGCAGGGATGAATCTCGCACTTCCTTGGCCTTTTCACCGAATATCGAATTGAGGAGCTTGAACTCAGGGGTGGTTTCGGTTTCGCTCTTAGGCGTCACCTTCCCAACAAGAATGTCTCCCGAGCGAACCTTAGCACCGATGCGGATAATTCCTTCGCTATCAAGATTATCCAGGGTCTTTTCACTGGTATTAGGAATATCCCGGGTGATTTTTTCGGGCCCCAATTTCGTTTCCCGCACCTCCGTAATAAACTCCTTGATGTGAATAGAAGTAAACATGTCTTCTTTCACAACCCGTTCGGAGATGAGGATCGAGTCCTCATAGTTATACCCATTCCAGGGCATAAAGCCTACCAGGATGTTCCGCCCCAGGGCGAGTTCGCCGTTCTTGGTAGCAGGTCCATCGGCAATAACCTGGCCGGCCACCACGTGTTCGTTCAATTTTACGATGGGCCGCTGATTGTAACAGGTATCCTGGTTGGTCCGCTGGTACTTAATGAGGGTGTACACATCCCGTTCATCGGGACTCTTGGCATCATCGGGGCGAATCACAATTTCGGTGGCCGTTACCCGTATCACCGTTCCCGACCGCTTTGCTTTTACTAAAACGCCCGAATCATAGGCGCACTTGGCTTCCATTCCGGTTCCCACCCGGGGCGGTTCAGGGAAGAGAAGCGGCACCGCCTGACGCTGCATGTTTGAACCCATGAGGGCCCGGTTCGCATCGTCATGTTCCAGGAAGGGGATAAGAGAGGCCGACACCGAGATGATCTGCTTGGGAGACACATCCATATACTGGATATCTTCGGGGCTCCGGGTGGTGTAGTCTCCCTGCCGCCGACAGGAAACCTGGGAATCGGCGAAGGTCCCATCCGGATTTAACCGGGCCGATGCCTGGGCAATGTAATACCGGTCTTCGTCCATGGCCGAGAGGTATTCAATTTCATTGGTCGCCCGGCCATTCACCACCTTTCGATAGGGGGTTTCCAGGAACCCAAAATCGTTTACCCGGGTATAGTTTGCAAGGGACACGATAAGACCGATGTTTGGTCCTTCTGGCGTTTCGATGGGGCACATGCGGCCATAATGGGTATAGTGGACATCCCGCACTTCAAAGCCCGCCCGATCCCGGGAAAGTCCCCCTGGTCCTAGAGCATTGAGCCGTCGCTTATGGGTAAGCTCCGAGAGGGGATTCACCTGATCCATGAATTGGGAAAGCTGGCTTGAACCAAAGAATTCTTTTATCGCCGCCACTACCGGCTTAATCGAAATAAGATCCTGGGGTTTAATCGTGTCCGTTTCTTTAAGGCTCATCCGTTCCTTGGCGATCCGTTCCATTCGACTGAAGGCGGTTTTCATGGTGTTCGCCAGGAGTTCACCCACGGACCGAACCCGTCGATTTCCCAGGTGATCAATATCATCGATGTTTTCTTCCCCAATAAAGACCTTGATCAGGTACTTCATGGTGGCGATGATATCCTGCTTGGTAAGGGTAAACTCTTCGATGGGGGGATTAAAGTTAAACTTCTTATTAAGCTTGTACCGACCTACCTTCCCGAGGTCATACCGTCGGCTGGTAAAGAACATGCCTAAAAGGTCCTTCTCGGCCGCTTCCACCGTAATAGGCTCTCCCGGCATGAGGGCCGCATAGACCGCCGAAAGGGCATCTTCTTTTGAAGGTTCATCCCGGCTGGGATCTTCTTTTACAAACTTAATCTCTTCCCGTTCAAAACAGTTAAGGATCATGGGGGAGTTAAGGGAATCTTCGGCAGAAAAATCTATGACTTCTACCGAAGAGACCTTATTCACCAAGAGTTCGTCCACATCGTGGGGGTGTAATTTTTCTCCTGCCCGATACAATTTTTTCTTTTCCGGACCCTTTTCTCCTTCTATATCGATCCATACCGCCTTTGCCAGCACCCGACCTACCAGGGAGCTTTGTTCCTCTCGATTGGCCGACACCGGAAGGGTCTCCGTTTTATAGAAGGCCTTTATGATTTCTTCCCGCCCTTCATAGCCAAGGGCGCGGAGGAAAATGGTCCCCAGGATACGTTTCTTGCGATCTATTTTGGCGTAGATAAGTTCCCGTTTTTGATCAATTTCAAACTCAAGCCAGGAACCCCGATAGGGAATAATCCGGGAGGAATACACGCCCTTCTCATGGCTAAAAATAACCCCCGGCGAACGGTGGATCTGGGAGACCACCACCCGTTCAGCCCCATTGATAATAAAGGTCCCCCGCTCGGTCATAAGGGGGATATCCCCCATGTAGATATCTTTTTGCCGGATTTCCCCTGTTTCCTGGAAGATAAGATTTATACGCGCCTTAAGGGGAATGGCATAGGTAAGACCCTTTTGTTTACATTCCTGCTCAGTAAATTTTATTCCCTCTTCATCGAGGGTATAGTACTCGTATTCAAGAACCATATCACCGGTGGGGCTCTCAATGGGGAAGGTGGTCCTGAAAACTTCTTCCAATCCCTGCATGAGTGGGGGTTCGCCCCGTTTAAGTCGCTCTCGCTGCAAAAAACGTTCATACGAAGAAAGCTGTATATCAATAAGATTGGGAAGCTCCATCACATCTTGAAAATCCTTCCCAACATAGATCCGCTTTACACCCTTGTGTTCCATATTCATTCACTACCCCCTGTGGACACTATCCTTTTCGCCTCTCTGTTCCGGATAGGTTCCCCTCCAATCAGGATCGCCTCCTGATCACTTTATTCTACCATCGGCACAATTTGTTATTTTGTAATGACACAAAAAGGCCCCGGCCGCATGCTCTTTTGCACCCAACCGAGAGCCTTTCTTGTAGTGAGACAAGGACATCCTTTCTCTCACCACAGCAACGAGGAATGAACTGTTGTATCCTACTACATTACTGGATTTCAACCGTACCGCCAGCGGCAGTGATCTGCTCCTTAATCTTATTGGCCTCTTCCTTGGAGACATTTTCCTTAAGAGGCTTCGGAGCTCCCTCGACGAGGTCCTTCGCTTCCTTCAGGCCCAGACCAGTAATGGCCCGAACTTCCTTAATAATAGCGATCTTCTTGGATTCGTCAAAGGCCTTAAGGATAACGGTAAATTCGGTCTTTTCCTCCGCCGGAGCCGCCGCCGCTGCGCCAGGAGCAGCCCCAACCGCAGCCACCGCCACGGGCGCCGCCGCGGAAACACCGAATTTCTCTTCCATTGCTTTTACCAGTTCAGAAACCTCAAGAACGGTCATCGAAGCGATTGCTTCGATAATCTGGTCTTTTGTTAACGCTGCCATATTATCTTCTCCTTACAACAATGTTACCGTTGCATACACAACAGCTATAACAGGGACCGACAGGAACGGCAGCCATCCGAAGCCTGAAGGCCCATACGTACTATTTTTTGTGTCCGGTCCGGTTCTTACACAAACTAGACCGCCCTTATTAAGGCCCTGACCCAGCCTGCTGCCTAATTCTTCCCCAGGCAACAAGCCAGTCCCCTCCCCCTTTCCGGGGAAGAGCCTTACGCGGCCCCCTCTTGTTTCTTGTCGGCCACCGCTTTAATGGTCCGCACCAGGCGAGCATTAATATCGTTCAGCGCAGAAACCAGGTTTCTGGCGGGAGCATTCATCACCGACATCAACATAGCGATAAGCTCGAGCCGACCGGGCAATTTCGAGAAGGCCTCAATCTGTTCTGCCGTATACACGGTAGAACCTACCAGGCCTCCCTTTACCTTAAGAGCGGGAACTTCCTTCGCAAACTCCAGGAGGATCTTCGCTACCTCGTTAGAATCCCGGGGAGATATGGCCACCGCCGTGGGCCCTACCAGATACTGCTCCACATTGGGGGCAGAAAGCTGCTCAAAGGCAATGCGGGCAAAATTGTTTTTTACCACCTTAAACTGAGCATCCTTTGCCCGCAACTGTTTACGAAGGGCAGTAATCTGTTCTACCGTAAGCCCCCGGTAATCGGTAAAGATAAAGTCCGGCGCCTTCCTAAACTGCTCTTTCAGTTCCTGGATAAACGAAACCTTTGCATCCTGCACTTTCTTAGCAACAATCGCCATGGTCTACTCCTTATCCTTCAGGGCAACCCATACACCGGGCCCCATGGTCGATGAAAGAGACACGGACTGGATAAAATCACCCTTTGCATCGGCCGGCTTCTTTCGCTGAATTTCAGAAAGCACCGTGGCTGCATTTTCCGCAATCTTTTCGGGGTCCATAGAAACCTTTCCGATTGCAAGATGCACCACCCCGGTTTTATCAGCCCGAAACTCCACCCGTCCTTTCTTAAGCTCCGAAATAGCCCCTTTCAGGTCAAAAGTAACCGTCCCGGTCTTCGGGTTTGGCATAAGCCCTTTCCGACCCAGGATCATACCTAACTTACCCACGTCTTTCATCATATCAGGGGTAGCCACTGCCACATCAAAATCGAGCCAGCCCCCTTTGATCTTTTCAATAAGATCATCGGAACCAACGTAGGTAGCCCCTGCTTCTTTCGCTTCCTTTTCCTTATCACCCTTGCAGAAAACCAAAACTTTTTTTTCTGCCCGGAATTGATGGGGAAGGACCACCGTGTCTCGCACGGACTGGCTCTTTTTCAAGTTCAGCTTCACTGAAAGATCTACCGTTTCATCAAATTTAGCAAAGGCAAGTTTCTTTACGAGTTCCGCCGCCGCTTTCATATCATAGGTAGCGGTGGGGTCGTATTTCTTTAACGCCTCAAGATATTTCTTTCCTCGCTTCATACTACCACTCCACCTCTACACCCATAGAACGGGCGGTTCCCGCGATGATCTTCTTTGCCGCTTCCAGGTCGTTGGCGGAAAGATCGGGCAATTTCATCTTTGCTATTTCTTCCAGCTTTGCCTTAGAGAGCTTACCCACCTTTACCTTATGGGGCTCCGCAGAACCCTTTTCGATGCCAATAGCCTTCTTAATCAGGACCGAGGCCGGAGGCGTTTTAAGGATAAAGGTAAAAGACTTGTCGTTATATACGGTAATAACGACCGGAATAAGCAGTCCCGGCTCCATCCCCTTGGTGCGATCGTTAAATTGCTGCACAAACTGGGGAGCACTCACACCGTGAGGACCAAGGGCTGGCCCTACCGGCGGAGCAGGCGTTGCCTTGCCAGCCGGGCACTGCAATTTAATAATTGCGGTGACCTTTTTCTTAGCCATGCATTTCTCCTTCTGTGGTATACCCGACCCAACACGGGATCGGGGCTGCGTTCCCGCACAAACTGCGGAAACTCCCATCCAGGAGGCACCTATTTATGGGAAGCGCATCGGGATTTCCCGATCTCTTCCATAAAAAGAGAAAACCTCTCGTAGGATTCACTCTACAGTTTTTCCACCTGCAAGATATCTACTTCTACAGGCGTAGTTCGACCAAAGATACCCACCAGCACCTTTAACTTATTGCGTTCAGGGTTTACCTCTTCGATAGTACCAGTAAAAGACTCAAAAGGCCCTTCGATAATCTTTACCTGCTCGCCCGGAGCAAAATTCTGACGGGCCCGCACTGGCCGTTCACCTTTTAATTCACCGGCCTTTTGTAAAATAGCCCGCGCTTCTTCCGGATTCAACGGCTGAGGCCTTTTGTTTGCAGGGGTTCCTACAAAACCGGTAACTCCCTGAATACTCTTAATTTTTGAACAGGTTTGTTTCCACCCTATCTCAGGAAGATCCATTTCAATGAGAAGATAACCGGGCAAGAACTTACGGCTTACCGTTTTTTTCTTACCATCCTTTACTTCTACAACCTCTTCGGCAGGAACCTTTACATCCCGAACAATCTCGCGATCCAGTTCTCCGGATTCGAGCATCATGCGAATGGTTTTTTCTATCTTATTTTCATACCCTGAATAGGTATGAAGCACATACCAACCTGCCGCCATGGGTATCCTTTAATCCTTTAAAAGAGGGCTTCAATTCCCAACAACAAAAGAGCATCCACCAACCCGAGCACAAGCGCAAAAATAATGGTAGAAACTATAACAACCTTTACGGAGCTTATCACATCTTCTCGGGAAGGCCACACAACCTTTTTAAGCTCTCCATAGGACTCTTTAACAAACTGAATCAGCTTCTTCATACCCACTTCCTTCCAGACATAAAAACAAAAACACCTCTCCCTTCTCCCGAGGTGTTACACCGGAAGTTTTTTACTTCCTTTTTTATCCCTTTCTGTTGCTATGCAACAGCCTTTTTATTAACAACAGGCCAGGTAGGACTCGAACCCACAACACCCGGTTTTGGAGACCGGTGCTCTACCATTAGAGCTACTGGCCTAAAATGCTCGCTTACTTTATTTTCGTTTCCCGATGCAACGTATGTTTCCGATCAAACTTGCAGTACTTGCTTAACTCCAGCTTTTCCTGCATAGTGCGACGATTCTTCTTGGTAGTATAATTTCTCCGCTTACATTCAGTACACTGCAGGGCTATCAACTCCACCGCTGTTTTCTTGCTTGCCATACTATTCCCCTTCTACACTATCAACTGAAACCACCCAGCCTCTCGCTCTTTATCCTTCGCACTGCTCTTCCAGGTGGCGACAAAAGCCCTCGAGCGGAATCGAACCGCTGACCACATCCTTACCATGGATGTGCTCTACCGACTGAGCTACAAGGGCATTCCTCCAAAAACGCCCGCTGAACATAGCAAAAATACACCGCCATGTCAAGGGTTGCCTACTTTTAAGACTTTTTCACCACTTGCCTTTACGACTCCCTGCCGGGGCAGGCCACCAAGGAACCTTCGTTCCCTGAAGGGGCCTTTCCTGTGAACCGAACATGAGCCGCTGCATGCCCAGAGGGGGACTTGAACCCCCAAGCCCGTGAAGGCACTAGTACCTGAAACTAGCGTGTCTGCCAATTCCACCATCTGGGCAGGATGGGTCTATATTATGTGAAAAGCCCTCTTTTGTCAATGTACCCCCTCCTTTCTTCCCGAAGGGAGTACCGCGAGGGTCCCACGCTATTGCTACCACAAAACTCACTATTTGAAGAGGGACGGCCTGTGCTCCATTCTACAAAGCGCCCACGAGGAAGGTCCTCAATCAGGCTTCCTAAAAGGCGTCCCCATTAACTGATAGCCACTTCCAGGGCCACCTCCATCATCTTTGTAAACGTCCGCTGTCGTTCTTCCGCGGAGGTAATTTCGTGACTCACCAGGGAATCAGAAATAGTCAGGATAGAAAGGGCCTCCCGCCGATATTTCGCAGCCAGGGTATACAGTTCGGCGGTTTCCATTTCTACGGCCAGAACGCCAAAACGGGCCCACAATTTCCACTCCTCCGGGTCCTCCGTATAGAACATATCGGAAGAAATGACGTTTCCCACCGCGGGTTGCCATCCCCGCTCTTGGGCTACTTCATAGGCCTTTTTAAGAAGGCTAAAGGTAGCGCAGGGCGCATAAGAACGCCCCCCAAAACGAAGGCTATTCGCCCCGGAATCGGTACTGGCCGCCATGGCAAGCACCATGTCCCGAACCTTAAGGAACTCCTGAAGGGAGCCCGCCGTTCCCACCCGGATCGCCCGCTGCACGCCGTAATCCTTGAAAAGTTCATTAACATATATCGAAATAGAAGGAATTCCCATTCCCGTCCCCTGGACAGAAATTCGCTTTCCCTTGTAGGTGCCTGTGAACCCAAGCATGTTCCGCACCGTATTGTAACACACAGGATTTTCCAGGAAATTCTCTGCGATGAACTGAGCCCGAAGGGGATCCCCCGGCAACAGAACCACCTCTGCAATTTCCCCCGTCTTTGCCCCAATATGAATCGACATAGTTTCACCTCTCAATAGTTATCGGGATTTTGCCCATTGCATTCTCCGTTCCCGTAAAAACCTTAATTTAAAAAAGAAAAAGCTTTTGGGGACCTCCCGTTTTTTTATTCTCTTTTTTCGGAAGAAGGAATATCAGGAGCCCCATCGGCTTCGCCACGACTCACCCCACCCATAATGCCCCGGGCCACTAGCATACAACCGGCACCAAAAAGAAATATCCCAGGATACCCCGTAAGGTCAATAATGGCTCCCGTGATAGGAGGGGCGGTAATAGCGGCGGTCTGACTAAAGGTATAGTACAGGCCCGTATACATTCCTATGGTTCCGTAGTGAGCCATCTGCCACAGCATGGGGAAGCTATTCACCACCACCCCAATCCACACTGACCCATATAAGAACATCAAAATAAGGAAAAGTATCAGGGACCCTCCGGCGGGCAAATGCAACCAACGAGCCACAGGAGCCGTGAGAGGTACCAGGGCCAGAATTACGGCAAGCGCCAGAAGACTCCCCCGAATCAAGCGTTTTCGACCAAGTCGATGGGCTAGATATCCGGAAGGGATAGCCAGTACAACACTGGCAATACCCGCAACACCCTGGGCAAGGGCCGCGCTTCCCTGGGAAACCTTCATGACCTGCACAAGGTACAAGCCCAAAAAGGGTTTTGCTCCCTCATAGGCCATGAACCAGAAAAAGATACCAAAAAGAATCCGAATCACACTGTTGTCACCGGCGGCAAAAAGCTCCTTCAATGCCTTTCCCAGGGGTACGCTCTCTTCAGAAGAATGCTCGGCCGTCCGTTCTCGGACAAACAATAGCAAAACCACCACCGCCAGTACCACCAAAGCTCCGGCTATACCAAAGGGTAACAGTTCGCTTTTGTTCATCAGGCGGGCAAGAAAGAGGGTTCCAATGATAAGCCCTATACCCCCCATCGTGTTAATGACCCCATTGGCTTCAGAACGATACTCTCCCGGAATAGTGTCGGGCATGAGGGCCACCACGGGGCCCCGCACGCTGGTCTTAAAGATATTAAACAAAAAGAGGATCCCAATAAGGGCTGCCAACGAAAGGGCCACCGTAACGGGAATCAACGAAAAGAGGATCCCACTCAAGGGTAGCATCACCACAATAAAGGGGAGGCGACGCCCAAGCCGGGTCCTGGTCCTATCGGACCAGAGGGCAATAACAGGAATCAAAAAGAGCTGAAGGATGTTATCCAGGGTCATCACCGCTCCCACCAGCGCATTGGAAGTGATATACCGCTTAAGGAAAATAGGCACATAGGTATCATACAGGGAATCCATGAGACCCATGGTGAAAAAGCCGCTTCCAATCAAGAAGGTAAGCCAGAAATATTTTGAAAACCCCCGATTCTTTTCCACAATCACCTCCTTTTATGTTATCCCCAAACTATCCTCACATAAGGGCTCGCGCCCGCTTAAGTGTATCCTCTCATCAATCAAGGCCTTTAGGATGCCCGAGAATCTCAGACCACACCACCGCCCGCTGCAGAAGGGGTAGTCGTTCAATCCGTTCTACCACTGCCATCTGCATACCCCGCTCTTCAGGAAGGGGCTGCAAAAGGGGATTCATCTCCCGCTTGCGAGAAGGTACTGCAGGATCCTTTTCCGCTGATGCTGCGGCAGAAATACCCTGGGGGAAAACCCGAAGTTCCTCTTCTGGCGGGGAGACCTGATAGGGCCTTCCCTTAGGCAAACCTGAACGCCGAGAGAGGGGTACCTTCTTGCTTCTCTCTGCTGGAGAGGGGCCGTATGTTCCCCCTCCTGAGGCTTTTTCTCCTTGAGGGACCGAAGTCTCCCGGTACTCCTCAAGGGAGGCAAAAAAACGGCTTTTTTGAGGCTTTCCCTTTTGGAGGGATGTCTCCCTGTTCTTAGCGCTCATTATTATGCGAAGCGCAATAAGCAACGCAACGGGGAGCAGTGTTAAAACCGTATCGATAAGTTCCTGCATATGTCTATTCTGGTTTAACTATTCTGCCCCGACCCATGACCGATGGCGGAGCGCATATCCGTATCGGCCTGGATGTTCTTGAGTCGATAATAATCCATTATGCCCAGTTGCCCCTTGCGGAAGGCCTCTGCGATGGCCAGAGGGATTTCGGACTCGGCTAGGACCACCTTGGCCCGATTTTCCTGCACCAGGGCAAGCATCTCCTGCTCCCGCGCCTGGGCTGCGGCCCGGCGTTTTTCCGCTTCGGCCTGGAAGCGCCGTTTATCCGCTTCGGCCTGATCGGCCTGGAGCTTGGCCCCCACGTTGGCCCCCACATCGATATCCGCAATATCGATAGAAAGAATTTCGAAGGCCGTCCCCGCATCAAGACCCTTTTCGAGCACGGTTTTAGAAATGCGATCGGGGTTTTCCAGTACCGCCTTGTAGGTTTCGGCAGAACCAATGGTGGTTACGATGCCTTCGCCTACCCGGGCGATGATCGTTTCCTCTGTGGCACCCCCGACTAACCGCTCAATATTGGCCCGCACCGTAACCCGAGCTTTTACCTGGAGTTGAATTCCATCCTTCGCTACCGCATCGATGGTTTGCTTTCCCTTGGAAGGATCGGGGCAGTCAATAACCTTGGGATTCACACTGGTTTTTACCGCCTCAAGCACATCCCGTCCCGCCAGGTCTATTGCGGCGGCCCGCTGGAACGGCAGGGGAATGTTTGCCTTGTTTGCCGCCACCAGGGCTCGACTCACCTTCATCACATCACCCCGGGCAAGATAGTGGGTTTCCAAGAGGTCCGTGGGTACCTCGATACCCGCCTTGGTCAGCATGATACGGGCTTCGACAATCACATTGGCATTTACGTGCCTGAGCCACATACCGATGAGTTTCCCCATGCCTACCGGTGCCCCGGAAAGGAGGGAGCGAAACCAGAGGCCAAAAAATTTAAAAAAAAGGAGTAAAAATCCAAGGGCTATAACCCCCAGTACCGCAAGAGCCACAAGAGAAATCATACACTACGCTCCTTTTTCCACAATGATTCTATTCCCTCGAACCCGGACCACCCGAACGGGGCTCCCGGATTCTACATAGGCGCCATTCGTTTCCACCACGTATACCGTCCCTTCAATTTCTGCCTTCCCCGCGGGCCGTAACACCGATACGGCGACCCCCGTTTTACCCAGCAGAGCCCCATAATCGGGGAGGGGTTCCTCAGGGGCAGGCGCTCGAGCACCTTCCACCGGATTATCCGGGTCAGGCCCCCCCGCCGTTCCCTGAATCTGGGTTTTAAGGACCAGCCGATCAAACAGCCGAATTCGGGTACCCGCCAGCGCCAGGGCAGCAATTCCTGCAATTCCCAGAATGATGCCGGTAACCACCACGAGGACATTGCGGCCCAATAGTTCCCATTGCCAGGAGAATTCGGGGATCGCAAAGTCCTGCATCGAAAAGACGAGGGAAAGGCCGATCAACACAATTCCTGAAATCCCCGTAATGCCAAAACCGGGGAGGATAAAGATTTCCACCGCCAAAAGCACCACCCCAATCAGGAAAAGAATCATTTCAAAAGAATCTACCGTACCCAGGAGGAAGTTAGAACCAAACACCACCGCAAAGGTGATGATCGCCACCACCCCGGGGATACCAAAACCGGGGGTATTTATCTCCAGGAACAACATGACCAGCCCCACCAAAATCAACACCGATTGCACCGCCCCGGAAGTAAGAAAGGAAACAATACTATCCGCTATACCCGGACTTTGCTCAAGAACCGTTTCTATGGAAGGATCCAGCAAGGCGGCAAGTTCATCCGTATCGGCAGCCAAGCCCCGGGCAAGCCCGTAGGTAACCGCTTCTCCTGCGGTAAGGGAGAGGAGTTTCCCTTCGGGAGAAATGAGGCGAACCCTTCGGACGTCATTCGCGGCATCCCGCTCCAGTTGTTCCACCTCCTCCAGAGTGGCAATTTGTTTTCCTCTGGCGGTTTCTATTTCCCAGACCTCCAGGTCTTCGTCCACCATGGCCAGGGCAAGGGCCACGGGATGCTTATTTCGTTCTGCCAGGGCCGCCATTTGGGCCCGGACGGCGCTTACCGTTTTTTCACCCGTAGGCTGGGGTTGCCCATCAGGCCCAATGGTAACCGGCGCAGCCGCCCCAATAGAGGTTCCCGGGGCCATGTAAATAGCCGAACAGGAAAGGGCGATGAGGGCCCCCGCAGACCAGCTTACCCCCAGCGAATCGGGGCCACTGCGGACCCAGGCCACCGTGGTCGCATCTTTTATAGAACCAATAAACGAAGAAATCTGAAGCGCCGTATCCACCCTTCCCCCAAAGGTATCGATTTCGTAAATCAGATACTGGGCGCCCTGGGCAAGGGCATTACGGCTTTCCCGGCGGATAAAAGCGGCCAATGACGGTTCAATGTCCCCTTTAATAGGAACAATAACCGCGGTCTTTGCCGTCCCAGCTGGAGAAGAGGCGGCCTCAGCGCTCACCGGCATAATCGCCAGAAAGCTCCCAGCTACACAAAGAAAGAGAGAGAGCCAAAAAGCGGTACGTTGCTTCATAGCTCTATTCTACACCATCTGGAGATTCCGTCCATACCCAGGGAGCTATTTTTTAGGTATACTCATTCTATGGAAGTCTATTTTTTTGCCTTTCTTGGCATAGCGTTCTTTGCCCTGGTACTCATTCTCTTTCTCGTTTTTCGGCCCCGGAAGTCGGATGCTACCCCGATGCTCGAACTCATAAAGAGTCAGGAACAACTTCGGGAGGGAATGCAGGCAGAACTGGCCCGCAACCGGGAAGAACTCATAAAACAGCTCCGCCTTGTCATGGAAGGGAATCTCCGTCAAATGGCTTCGTTACGGGAAGAAATATCCCGCTTTGGACAGGGGAACGAGGTACGGCTTGAAAAACTCCGTGAAACGGTGGACCGGAAACTGAGAGAAATCCAGGAAGACTCGGCAAACAAATTGGAAGCAATCCGAAAAACGGTGGACGACAAACTTCACGAAACCCTGGAACGGCGCCTCGGGGAATCCTTCAAACTTGTCGGCGAACGGCTCGAACAGGTTCAGGCGGGCCTCGGGGAGATGCGTTCCCTTGCAGCGGGAGTCGGGGACCTAAAAAAAGTGTTGGTGAACGTAAAAAACCGGGGAACCTGGGGAGAAATCCAGCTTATCCGACTTGTGGAGGATCTCCTCTCGCCTGCCCAGTACATTCTGAATGGGGTGATGCGGCCCGGTTCAAACGAACGGGTAGAAGTGGCCATAGCCCTTCCTGGTCGGGATCCCCGGAAAAACGAGCGGATCTACCTCCCCATCGATGCAAAATTCCCAAAAGAAGACTATGAACGCCTCCTGGAAGCTCGGGATCAGGGAGACCCGGTTCTTTTAGAGGAAGCCCAGAAAAACCTGGAACGGCGCTTTAAGAACGCCGCCAAGGACATCAGCGAGAAATACATTGCCCCACCCCATACCACCGACTTTGCGATTATGTTTCTCCCTTCGGAAGGGCTCTTTGCCGAATGTCTTTCCCGTCCCGGTCTTGCGGAGCATCTTCAGCGGGAATATCGGGTGGTAGTGGCGGGTCCCACAACCCTTGCGGCCCTTATCAATAGCCTTCAGATGGGCTTTAAAACCCTGGCGGTAGAACAGCGGACCGCCGAAATCTGGAAAACCCTAAACCTGGTAAAAGAGGAATTTGCAAAATTTGGGGAACTCCTGGATAAAACAAGGAAAAAACTGCAGGAAGCGGCCGACACGGTGGACCTGGCGGACAAAAAGAGCAGGAGCATTCAAGGGAAGCTTTCAGCGGTGGAAGAGTTAGAAGCTCCCGAACAATAACGGGCAGCTTTCCCTTTAAAGGGGAATTGCCGAAACACTGGCATCTACCGATTCCAGGATCTTACTCAGCTGGTTTTTTTCATACAGATCGATGAGCCGAGCTTCTACAAATTTTTTTGCCTCATCCGAAAAGGTTCCCGCCGAAAGGCAGTAGCCCTTTCCGGCCTTCACTTCCTTAAGATGGGCATGGAAATCCCGGACGGTAAGTTCCCCTACCACCCCCTGGTTTCGGATAAACCGGAACATCACCACATCGGCCCACTTAGGGGTATCCACCTCGGCCAGGATATCGGCCCATTCGTTTTTATTGACCGCAATATTGGTAATTTTCACCCTGGCTTTTGGGAAAAAGCTCAGCACCACCTTTCTACAGAGGGTAACAAAATCTCCCGTCGGCGCCATAAGGTAAATCTGAAGGTTCTTATTCGAATTCAACTCCTGGTACTTGGCAATAAGAGTGGGAACATCCTTATAATTTTGATAGCTATTTTGCAATTCCTTAAGAATCGTAAGGGCCCGTCCAATTTCTTGTTGCTTAAGGTACGCCAGGGCAAGTCGGTACTTTAGTTCCGCCTGGATTTCGATCTTTATGTTTTCGTGCTTAAGCCCAATTTCAAAATCCATGATTGCCTTAGGATACTGGTGCTGATTCATGTGAATGGTTCCCGCAAACAAAGATGCGGTAGGTCCCAGGCTAGGATCCGGTCGAAGGTGGGTAAAAATTTTAATAGCCTGCTCGACCTGTCCTAACTCGTAGTAACATTCTCCCATGGTATAAAGGGATTCCTTATCTTCCGGTATCAGATCCACCGCTTTTCGTAAAAAGACAAGGGCCTCCCGGTATCGATGCAGTTTAAAGAGGGCATGACCTAAATAGCGAAGGGTGGGAGCATGCTCTGGGTCCTGGGTACGGGCCTGCTGTAACAATTGAACAGCCTTTTCATAGTTCTTTCGGAGAAATTCCAGGTACCCCAGATTGTAATTAACTTCAAAGTTGTTTTGTTGTAAACTCCGGGCAATCACAAGTCCCTTATACGCCTGGTCCTGAAGCCCTAGCTTAAGAGCGCTCATGCCATAGCGACAGTTTATCTCGTATTCATCCAGATCAGGATTAGTTGCACAGAGTTCCACCAGGGTTTCATATATTTTAAGGGCCTTATCCCATACCTGGTCCTGATAATATATGTCTCCTAAAGCCAGGAGGGCCTCTGGATCTTTAGGGTTTTGAGATAGCCGCCGGGTAGCATCCCGAATAACCGCTTCTTTACTACGGTTTTTTTTATGTTTTTTTGGTTCTTTTGTTCTGGTCTCTTCTTTCTGTGAAGCCATGATAAGAATAAGAACCACTAAAGAAAGAAGAATGATGACCACCAGAACGGGAATTATTGGTATCATGGTTTCATTATCGGTATCTGGGGAGATCTGGTCAAGTTTCCCCCATCAAATATGTAAACCTATATTTTTTATAGATATCGATTGACAAAGGGGGCAATGGGTTTTAAAGTTTAAGAAACCAGGTAAGGAGATAAGGTATGGCGGCCAGTATAGGAATCAAAATAGCAAATGGGGAGTTTTACCCCATCCTTGAGGAAGGTACTATCTCCAAAAAGCGGCTCATCCTTACCACCGTGCATGACAACCAAAAAAGTGTGCAGATCGACCTGTACAAGAGTGAATCCCGGACCATGGCAGATGCGGAATACATCGGCTCCCTGGTAATCGAAAACATCGAACCGCGCCCCAAAGGGGAACCCTCGATAGAGATGATTATTTCTTCCCAAGAAGGGGATGAACTCGTGGCAGAAGCCAGGGACCTTGATGCCCCGCCCGGTTCAGAGCGGCATCACCTTTCGGTATCCCTTAAAGCGTTAAATGAACAGGAAACCTATGAGTTCCCTGACTTTGAATTGGACCAGGAAAGCCCCTCATCATCAGGCCTCTACGCCCGGGCACAACGGTATGCGGAAGAAAAACAGGAGGAAGAAACTTTCGAACCAGCGCCGGTAACAGGGGCGGGGAAAAGGTTCCCCTGGTTAGCGGTTTTGTTAGGTATTCTGGTTGTTCTTATACTAGGATTAGTCCTGGTACTTGCAATAAAAAGGGGAAACCAACCTGCAGGAACTACTCCCATCACGCAGAAGGTCCAGGAAGAAGGGGAAGGCGCATCAGAAGCCCCAGCGGCGCCGATGGTTATCACCGAACCAGCCCCAACTCCCCCGCCAGCGGAAACCGCAAAAGAAAGTGGAACTTCAGAAAGTACTGCGCCTAAAAAGGAAGAGACCCTTCCATCGGAGAGCCAGACCAAGAGTACAATGCCCACAGAAACTGTCCGCAAACGCCCCCCTGCGCCGGTTTCCCGGTACCGGGTACCGACCACTATTCCAAAAGAGGGCGTTTTATATACAATACGATGGGGAGATACCCTTTGGGACATAGCGGAGGCGTTTTATCGGAATCCATGGCTGTATCCGCGCATTGCGCGATTCAATAAAATCAAGAATCCCGATCATATCATCTCGGGGACCACTATTCGGATTCCTCCTAAATAAGGGAGGAAGGGTAAAGAAACTAGAGCAGAGGACACGGACCTCCAGAAAGCCCAACAGAGAGAGGGGAATTGTACACCGGGGAATGCCCACAGGGAGGAGCAAACTTTTTATGTGGCTCCGAACCTCTTTCCAGAGTTCCGTGGGGCTAGGGATGCTTCTCGCATTTTTACAAGCCTGTACACCTTCTTTCGTATTGGGTATCTCCAAAGAAGAGGTCCTTGAGCAAATTCGTGCGGGGTCCCTCAGTTTCATAATAGACCAGCCGCTGGAACAAACCAGTCAGCTGCGCTGGCTAGGACCAGAAATAGCCTTCTACGTGGGACTACAGCTTCAGGCTCAGAAAGAGGAAGAACGGGCCCTTATTCTTTTCGAAGAGGCCTTAAAAAGCGCTTCCTCCATTATTCGGGGAGAGGCCTACGAGGCGCTCTTTTCTTCTCTCTGGAAACAAAAAGAACGAAACACCCAGAAATTAAACTCCCTGATTGAACGGTTCACCAAAGAAAAAGAGTATTGTCGGCCTCCTCTTTGCGAACTCGCAGCGGAGATAAGCTTTGTCTTAGGTAACTTTGTGGCCATGGAAAAACTGATACAAAGAATACCAGAAGAAAGTCGTTCGGATCACCTGAAAGCCCTTATTCTCCTCAAAGAAATAGAGAAAATCTCAAAGGATAAACCAGCATCATCAAGCATAGCAAAGGCCCCTCCCTCTCTGGAGGAGACGTTTAAAAAATACTTTCTGGCGACCCCCTTTAGCCAGGAACACCAGAAAACCTTCAAATTTATTAACACCACCTATCCCACACTTCTCCCCTCGGTTATAAAAAATGTTGCCCAGGCTCGATCGCTCGTGCTTGACCGGTCTTACGGCGAGGCTCTTTTGTACTTTAAAAAGGTCATGGAAGAAAATAAGGAAGCAATTCTTTTCTGGCCAGAGGTTCTTTCGGATCTGGGAAAGGCGTATCAGTATGGACCTGCTCTGCAGGAAGGAATAGAACTTTTTAGTCGATGGGAGCAAGAGGTACCAAATCTCGGCATAGATCCCCTTCGCTTCCGCCTTCTGTTTTATCTTGGCAGAATGTACCGACAAAAGCAAGATTTCCCTAAGAGTCTTGAGTTTTTCCAGCGAAGCATTGCATTTGCAGAAAGCCCTACCCAACGGGATGCGGCAATATGGTACATCCTCGACACGATAGTGACGAATCAAATAGACAATATTGTTTTATATTTAGACAAATACATCTCCCTCTGGTATTCCTCCTCTTATTATCAGGATCTCCTGGATAAAATATGCACCACCCTGGTAACCCGCAGCTCCTGGGCCTTGTTACATCAGGTTTTCCAGCGGGCATATCAATTTCTTGAATCCCCCCTCAGGGCCCGCTATGCCTATATTTTAGGAAGATCGATAGAAGAAGGGTTCTATCTTCCAAAGACCCCCCTTTCTTTTAGCGATATTCCCGAAAACTACACCGCATCCCGGCCATCCACATTTTTCTTCAAGATCGCCTATGAGAGCGATCGGGCCTCTTTTTACTACCGCAGCCTTGCGGCGGCGCATCTGGGAGCCCAGGTAGAGCTGGTAGCTGCTACCTCTAAAGAAGAACCTAACAAAACAGATAAAAAGACCGAGGATCTTTATCAATTCCTGCGGGGATTTTTTGAATATGGGGCAACGAAGCTGGTTTTGCCATTCATCCTAAAATATGAAAAAGATCTTTCCCTTTTCCAGCTTCGTCAGCTTGCCCAGTTATTTGTTCAAAAAGAACGGTGGTGGGAAGTCATCCGACTTACCAGTCGTTTCTCTTCCCGGCAGGACTACAGCCCTATTCGAGAGGACCTCTTTCTCCTGTATCCCCGGCCCTATAGCCACCTCATCGACACAACGGCCCGTTCTTTTGGGGTTCCACCGGAACTCATGTATGGTCTCATCAGAACAGAAAGCGCCTTTGCTGCCGACGCGGTATCCCGGGCAGGGGCGGTAGGTCTTACCCAGTTAATGCCCACTACCGCGCTGGATGCGGCCAGCCGCATTGCCCGGGCGGGGGGGCCCCAATTTATTCAAAATGGGACGGTAAATTTACCCGATCCGGAGACCAACATCTATATTGGCACCTGGTATTTTAAACACCTTATAGAACGGACCGGAAGTCCCCTTTTAGCCCTGGCATCCTACAACGGTGGTATCACCCGGGTGCGACAGTGGCGAAGCACAACCCCATCGATGGCGGAGGATCTTTTTCTGGAAACCATTCCCATAACCGAAACCCGCCAGTACGCACGACAGGTTCTTGCGGCGGCGGCGGTATACGGATATCTTTACTTTGGTATGTCTATGGAACAGGTAATTACCGATATATTTCCTGTGAACATCAAAGGGTTTTCATCAGAATCTGGAAGGGAGGAAGAATAGGCGTGGCACCTCAGCAAGCTTCCTACCGGGGACGCAAAAGAGAAATTACGGTGGCGAGTATTTTTATAGCCCTAGCTCTTTTGCTCTCAGTGGCTCTTGTGGCAGCCCAGTATTCTCTGCCGTTTTTCCTTTCCTTCGTAGGTAGTTTTTTCCTCGAAGCGTACGGAATTTTGGCCTTTGCCATTCCGCTGTACATCCTGGGTGGAGCCCTCTTGCTCCTTACCCGAAAATATCGTCCCGACCGATATTTCCTTCTCTTTTGGAGTATGGTTCCCTTCTTTACCCTCGCCTTTACCCTCTACCTCTGGCGGAATACAAAAGAAGAAGCCCTTTCATTCAGCTTTCTTAAGGAATTTCCGCCAGAACTGCTCCTTGGCATTGGGGGAGTGCTCACATTTCTCGAAAGTATGGTGATTCTCCAGGCCCGGGATCTTCTGTATCCTCAAAGGAAAGAAAAAAACACCCCTGTTTTTAAAGATCGCCGCCCTTTGCAAGAAAAAAGGCTGCTCAGCGGGCCAAGGGAACAGGACAGAGACAGACCATCGTGGGTAGACCAAAAGAATACAGCTATCCCATTTTCGCTCCCCGAACCCAAACCACTTGCAAGCTTGCGTCGATTTGAGGAATTAGAAGAAATACAGAAAGCATGTTCTTCGAGGGGGCAAGCGGATCAGCACAATAAAAAACGAATAGCTCCTCTCGAAACAGAAGCTGGTCGCCCTAAGGAACCACCTGATGAGAACCGTTCTTGGGTTGAGCAAGCACCCCCAGCTGAACCAAGGAAGGTTGCATCTTCCCCTTTCAAAACGCAGGAATATGAGGAACCTCAAAACCTGGAGGAACTTCCGATAGAAGAAGGGGACCGGTCATCAATTTCTGATAATCTAGAAGTTCCACAGGGGACCCCTAGCGAAGAAGGGCCAAACAAAGAAGAAGCAGGAGCGTCCCAACGGCCCCAATCCCCGGCCGTTTTTTCTGATAGTACCCCCCCAGGGGAAAAAACCTTTGCCATCGATGAGGATCTCCGCAAAGCCCTGGCGGCAGCAGAGAAGGAAGCCGCTCGCAAAAGCCAGGGAATCACAAGAGATGGAGCCAACGATCGCCCAGAGGCCCCCACCCTCCTTTCCGCTACTGGAACCGCCGATACTTTTTCTTCCTCTGAGGGAAGACCGGCTTCCGGTTCTGCTGCTTCGGGGGAGAGGCAGCCTGCTAATTCCCTGCACGGCGGGGGAGTTTCCCCCGCGGGGGGTAAGCAGCCCTATCATGTACCCATTGAGGGGTTGCTTACGGCCTACCCCGATGGTCAATACTGGATTATCGATCAGGCCACCCGGGATGCGGCGGTGATTCTTAAAGAAACCCTGAAAGAGTTCAACATTCAGGCGGAGGTTACGGGGATCCGTAAAGGGCCGGTTATCACCATGTTTGAGATACTTCCTGCGCCGGGGGTAAAGCTTTCTAAAATCGTGAACCTTCAGGACAACATCGCCCTCCGTCTTGCGGCAAGCTCAGTCCGTATTGTGGCCCCCATTCCCGGCAAGCACGCGGTTGGCATAGAAGTTCCCAATCGGAAACGCAACATCGTGTCCTTCCGGGAAATGATCGAAGGTGAGCTGCAGCGGCGGGACAAAAAGATGGAGATTCCCGTGGTTCTCGGTAAGGATATTACCGGCGAGGCCATCACCATCGACCTGGTCCAGACCCCCCACCTTTTGATCGCCGGGGCCACCGGTTCAGGAAAGTCGGTCTGCGTCAATTCCATGATCCTTTCTATTTTGTATCAACGGTCCCCTGCGGAAGTCCGACTCCTTCTCATCGACCCCAAAATCGTGGAACTTAAACTGTATAATGATATTCCCCATCTGCTCACCCCCGTGATTACCGAGCCCAAACGGGCCTTCCAGGCGTTACAGTACTGCATTTATGAAATGGAGCGACGCTATGCCCTCCTAGATTCCATGCAGGTTCGGGATATCCGCAGTTACAATCGAAAAATAAGAGAAAAGAACATTGCCACCGAGCGGCTCCCCTATATTGTGGTGGTTATCGATGAGTTTGCGGACCTCATGGTTACCACCGGCAAGGAGCTTGAATCCACCGTGGCCCGCCTGGCCGCCATGAGCCGGGCCGTGGGCATCCACCTGGTTCTGGCCACCCAGCGTCCCTCTATCGACGTAATTACCGGTCTCATCAAGGCCAACATTCCCACCCGGATTGCCTTCATGGTGGCTAGCAAGATGGATAGCCGCATCATCATCGACATGGTGGGGGCAGAAAAACTCCTAGGCAAGGGAGACATGCTCTATGCGGGGGCAGTAGACCCCTTCCCTATTCGTATTCAGGGGGCCTACGTCTCTGAAGAAGAGGTAGAACGGGTGGTGGAGTATGTAAAACAATGGGGACCGCCGGAATACATCGATGACGAAATCTTTTACGATGAGGAAGAAGAGGACCAGGATGCCACCCTTTTTTCGTCCGGCGAAGATCCTCTGTACGAAAAGGCCCTGGAAATTGTGTACCAGCAAGGGAAGGCCAGCGCAAGCTACATTCAGCGGCGTCTTAAAATAGGCTACAACCGGGCAGCCCGCCTTGTGGAAATGATGGAAGAACAGGGTATCGTGGGACCCGCCCAGGGCTCTAAACCCCGGGAACTTATCCGCCGACAATAGGAAAGGACACGTTCCCCGGGGAAATCGTACCTTTCCCCAGTCGATGAAAAAGATTCTCTCACCTAAGGATGTAGATTGATGAAGAACATACCCACATCAACCCAAGGCATAGCCATTGTAACCGGAGCATCGAGCGGCATTGGGGCTGCCTTTGCCCGGCACCTGGCGGCGGCCGCAGCAGAGGTAGAACACTTTAAAGGGTTGCCCCTTTTTGATGAACTATGGCTCGTGGCCCGGCGGCAGGATCGGCTCACTAGTCTGGCAGAGGAATTGCAAAACACCTACAGCGAACCCAAATCACAGGCAGATCGGAAGCTTCTTATCCGTACCTTCCCCCTAGATTTGGTTCAAGCAGGCTCTATCGATACGCTGGCAAACCGGTGCCGGGAAACGGGGAAACCGCTGCGGCTTTTAATTAACAATGCGGGCTATGGCAGCTATGGCCCCTTTGCAGAGATATCCCTGGAAAAACAGCTTGGCGAAATCGACCTGAATTGTCGGGCCCTTACCGAATCGTGCGGGAAATTCTTTCCTTTTCTCCAGGAGGGAAGCCTTGTCATCAATGTGGCAAGCCTTGCTGCCTTTGCCCCCCTGGGGGACTTTGCGGTTTATGCGGCTACCAAGGCCTATGTATTTTCCCTGTCCGTGGCCCTGGCCACCGAATGGGAGTCCCGGGGTATTCGGGTGCACGCCCTCTGTCCCGGTCCGGTTCAAAGCGAATTCGCCCTGGTTGCCAGCGACGGTGTTCGCCAGGAGGTGGCAGGGGGCTATAGCGCCGAAAAAACTACCTATCGGTGCCTAAAAGCCGCAGCTAAAGGGAAGGTCTACAGCATCCCCCGCTGGAACTGGAGGATTCAGCGCCTGGCAAGCATTCTCGTAGGCCCCCTGGCAAGCGCCCGTTTTGCCCGGCAATTCTTAAAACGGCCCTACAAGCAGGGAGAATAAAGAGAAGGGGGCTTCTTCAGGGGGATGTCCCATTCTTAAAAAGAAAGAGGGGCTTCCCATTCTTCAATGAATGGGCCGCCCCTCGGCGGAAAGCGCCCCCCACCTATAAAAAAGAAGGGGCCCTTCGCCGGAAGTATGCTAAGCCATCGTACGGTAAAAAAAGGCTACCCCCTGCCGTCGTGATGGCTTTTTTATTTATCAATCCCAACTAAAAATTTGTGAAGGATGAAAGAATTTTTCATTGTTTATTGTGATAAAATACCGTACCTTTTTAATTAAGAATTATTATGAATGAGGGGGTAGCTATGAAAAAGCTCCTTTTTCTTGTGGTAGGCCTTGGGGGAGCCTTATGTGCTGCGATGGCTCAGGAAAAGACCTGGCAGAATATGGTATGTTTGCGCTCATTGGCCTTCATCTTTTCTTAAATGGAAACTGGATAGGCTCCGTATTAAAAAAGAAAGTCCAGAAATAATGGGGGGCCTCCGCGAAAAACTGTGTTTTTCCCCTCCGAAACAGAAACCCGCGGCCCATTAAAAAAGCCGCCTGAGCTCGCTCCAGCCCCGCCAAATTATATGAACGTGACCTACAAGAGGCGTCCTGCAGGTCACGTCATATATGATGTGATGGCGCAGGCCTCTTTTTTTAATCTCAGGAACAGCAGCTTCGTTTTTTACCCCTCAGGGTTTTCCAGAATGAGTAGACGGCCCCCCCAAGGGCAATACAGATGATTATTCCTACTATAATGAGTTCCATACAGTTTCCTTTTTAGTAGCGGCCCATCACAGAACAAAGAAGGACCACTCATATTCCCAGTCCAAGCAGCAGGCCCCCCTGGTACACCGCAAATCCTAACAACCAGCCAAACAGCAGGAGGCTTACCACCGAGAAGGCCCACCATTTCCATCCCAATTCGGCCTGAATTGTCGCCTGGGCAGCAAAACAGGGAGGAATAACCAGCACAAATAGCATAAGCACAAAGGCAACCAAGGGATTCCAGGCAGGGTCCTGTTGCAGGGCCTGTCGGAGCCCTTCCGATTCTTCAGTTGCTTCTTCCCCTACCCCATAGAGGATTCCAAGGGTAGAAACCACCACCTCCTTGGCAGCAAAGCCGGTTACCATAGAGACCGCTATTTTCCAATCGAACCCTAAGGGTCTAAAAACCGGCTCGATGAACTTACCAAACCGACCGGCAAAACTATGTTCCAGGGCAGCCTCAGCCTCTCGGGCCGAAATGTATGCGGCCAGTTCTTCTTCCGAGGCCTCTGCATGGAGAGAAAGATAGTCAGCCTGAAGATGTTCCTGCTCCATCGGAGACATTTCGTAGGAAGGGAATTTGAGGAGCGCCCAGATCAAAATAGAAGCCGCAAGGATGACGGTCCCCGCCTTCTTAGCGTACTGCCAGGTTTTATCCCACACATGCCAGAGGATGCCCCGAAGAGTGGGGAGCCGATAGGGAGGCAATTCCATAACAAAGGGAGTAGGGTCCCCCTTTAGTACGGTATGGTTTAACACCCAAGCCGCCACCAACGAAAGGACCACCCCAATAGCATAGACGAGCATCACCATGGCCGCCGGATTCTCGGGGAAAAAGGCCGCCGCCAGGAGCACATGGACGGGGAGCTTGGCCCCACAACTAATAAAGGGTATTACCAGCACCGTAAGGATCCGATCCCGGGGACTTTTAAGGGTTCGAGCGGCCATAATCGCAGGTACGGAACAACCGAATCCCAACATCATGGGGAAAATAGATTGCCCATGCAGCCCAAAGAAGTGAAGGAATTTGTCGGTCGCAAAGGCAGCCCGGGACATATAGCCGATATCCTCAAGCAAAGAAAGGAAAAAAAACAGGATAACTATAAGAGGAACAAAGGAAAGCACCCCGCCAACGCCGCCGATAATACCATCCACCACGAGGGATTGAAGCAACCCATTAGGAAGGGCCCCGTGGACTACCTCAGAAAGCCACGTAAAAAAGGTTTCGAGCCATGCCATGGGGTATTCCCCCAGGGTAAAGGTAAGCTGAAAAATCGCCCAGAGAACCCCCACAAAGATAGGCAGAGATAAGAGAGGATGCATCACAATCCGATCGATGGCCTCGGTAAGAGAAAAATCGTTCTTTTTTTGGATGGCAACGGCTTCTTTTATCGCCCCATGAATATAGCCATAGCGCTGTTCAGAAATAACTATTTCAAGATCCTTACCGTAATGTTTTTCAAGCCATACCACACTTTCCTGCAAAAATGACAGGATCTCTTGGGCCTTCGGATGTTCCTTTACCACTTCGAAGGCCCGGCTATCCTTTTCTAAAAGTTTTACCGCGAGCCATCGGGAAGGATAGGTTTTAGCGAAGGTAGCATCGCTTTCAATAAGATGCTGCAATGGCTCTAAACGCTGTTCTATTTCAGAACCATACACAATGTATTTTTTAGGGAGATCCTGGTGTTGGTAGACATGGAGAATAAGCTCTAAAAGTTCCTCCATTCCTTTTCCGCGGGGTCCTACGGTTTGCACCATGGGTATACCCAGGACCTTTTCAAGAAAAGCCTTATTTATCTTTATTCCCTTTTCTTCAGCCTCATCGGTCATGTTCAGGGCGCCAACCACCGGGATCCCCAACTCCTGGAACTGTAAACACAGGTACAGGTGTCGTTCCAGGTTGGTGGAATCCATCACATCGACTACCACATCGGGCCTTTCGTGGAGCAGAAAATCCCGAGCAACCACTTCATCGATGGAATAGGCCGTAAGACTATAAATACCCGGTAGGTCCACAAAATGAAAGGTGGTCTCTTTATACAGCCGGCTTCCTTCTTTTTTTTCTACCGTTACTCCCGGATAGTTTCCCACCTTATGGTGGGATCCGGTTAAGGCGTTAAAAAGCGTTGTTTTCCCTGAATTAGGATTCCCCGCCAGGGCTACCCGTATATTTTGCTTCATTTACTCTTTTCTCCCTCATCATCTTCGCAAAAGGTTTCAGGATGTCGTCTTCCCCCATGTTCCCAACGACGTCTTCTGCCATGAGGCCCTCCGACTCGTCTTCCAAAAGGCCCAAACCCAGCAAAAAGCCGATGGGCATCTTCGGCAGCGCTCCAGTCCCCTATGGGTTCTACCTCGACACCCGCAGCCTCACAGCGGCGAATCAGCACATCGTAGCCCCGGATACGTACCTGTAAGGGGCCTCGCATAAAACCAGATCGAATAACCGCTCCCTCGGCACCTTCGGTGAATCCCATGTCGGCAAGCCGCTTGCCAACCTCCTTTCCCAGCAACACCCGAATCACCCGAAAAGATGCACCCGGTGGGGCATCGGATAAAAACATACTCTTTCCTCCTAGTTTGCTCTATATGTTAGTATAGACTAACATATAAGGCGTTAAAAAAAGGGCATCACGCCCTTGTTAGAAAGATATAACTATTTATGAGGGGTTGTCAATATGATGAACCAGGGGATCCTTGAGGGAGCCGGGCCCTATCCCCTCTCTGCTAGCCTACAGTTCCTCAATCTCCTCCCGGGAAAGGCCGGTCACCTCGGCAATGATATCAAGCTCAATCCCGCGGGCCTTCATCCGCCGGGCCGTTTCCCGGCGCTCTTCTATCCGGCCTTCCATAAGGCCTTCTTT
This sequence comes from Treponema sp. J25, assembly GCF_004343725.1. NCBI lineage: Bacteria > Pseudomonadati > Spirochaetota > Spirochaetia > Treponematales > Treponemataceae > Treponema > Treponema sp. J25. Next base: position 109 of record NZ_PTQW01000022.1, on the reverse strand, counting down.
AAACCATTCCTGTTCTTTCTTCTTGATGGCAGTGGCTAACATGGTCGGTACCTCCTTAAGGGTACGAATCTCATCAACCCATTGAGGCACGGGGTCCTCAAAATGGGCG